>DATKLH010000128.1:0-2876 GCA_035542515.1 Casimicrobiaceae bacterium | reverse complement strand
TGGAGCGAATTCGGCATCGACTGCAGCGGCCAGATTCCGGCCGAAGCGCTACGCGCCTACCTGCTCGGTTGCGTCGTCCAGTACGCGTGAGTTGCGTCGGAGCGATTTGACGCGCGGGCAGCACTTGGGGAAATCTGCTTTCGGACGACAGGCCTTCGACCGCCGCATGATTATCGAGGCGATTCGGCGCCACTGGCTTGATACGCGGTAATCGGCTGCACGCGCGTTTGCGTCGCGAGAACGGCCGCACCGATGCACGCAGCGAGCATCGAGCCGATCAGGATTCCGATCTTGGCTACCGCGGCGGCATCGCCTTGCGGGAACGCCTGATCCGCCATCAACAGCGCCATCGTGTCGCCCACGCCACACAGGCATGCCGCGCCGAGGAAACCGCGCAGCGTAACGTCGTCCGGCGGGACGGCAATCTTCGCTTTGATAGCCAGCCACGACGCGAGCGCGACGCCCAGCGGTTTGCCGACGACCAGCCCGCATACGACGCCCAGCAGAACCGAACGCGACTCCGGGGACAGGATATCGATGCGCAAGTCGACGCCAGCGGCGCAAACCGCGAACAGTGGCAGTATCAAGTACGTGGTCCAAGGTGCGATGGCGCGCTCAATGCGATCGGCTGGCGACAGCAGCCGCGCGCTGGCCGCCGAGAGGTTGCGGCTCGCAAACTCCCAGGCCGGCTGCTGATCGATGGCGCCATCGCGGCCGCGGCGCGCTTCCAACTCCCGCTCGGTGTACTCGAGGTCGGCAAGCGCGTTCGCCGCCTGCGCGACCAACGGCGCCGCGGCAGGCGTTGGGCGCGTGGGAAGGAACACCGCGAGGATTACGCCTGCGAGCGCCGCGTGAACGCCGGCCGCATGCAGAAATACCGCGAGCACCGCCGTGACGAGCGCGTACGGCCATGCGGCGTAAGTTCGCGACCTGTTCAATGCGACGAGCAGCGCCACGGCAACGGCGCTTGCGGCCAGCCAAGGTGCCGAGAAGCCGTGCGGATAGAAGATCGCCAGCGTCAACACCGATAGCACGTCGTCGACGACCGCAAGCGCGGCGACGAAGACGCGAAGCCCGGTTGGAACGCGTCGCCCGAGCAACGCGAGGATACCGAGCGTGAACGCGACGTCGGTCGCGGTGGGTACCGCCCAGCCCGCCCTTGCAGCACCCTCGTTGAAAAGCAGGTAGATCGCCGCAGGCGCGATCACGCCGCCAATGGCTGCGACGACCGGTAGAGCGGCGGCGCGAACATCCGCGAGAGCGCCTGTCGACATCTCGCGCCGGATTTCGAGACCGACGACCAGAAAGAACAAGCCGAGAAAACCTTCCGATAGCCAATCGGCAACGGTCAGCGACAAGACATGTCCGGATGGTCCTACGACGAACGGCGTCGCGATCAGCGCCCGGTAGTAGGGCGCGAGCGGCGTATTCGCGCACAACAGCGCTATCGCTGCCGCGATCAGGAGCATCAAACCAGCCGACGCCGGCAGGTTGGCGAAGGCGCGCGCCGAACGTTTGACGTGCTCCGCCAGCGGACGCTCGATGGCTTCCAGCAGCGAATGGAAGTCCCACGCGCCGTCATAGCGCAACCCGTCGACAAATACGGTCGGCGTTCCCGTCACTCCGTCGCGGCGGCCTCGCGTGAAGTCCTGTTCGACATGGCCGCGCGTCTGCTCCGAGTCGAGATCGCGCGCGAAGCGGTCCATGTCGAGCCCGAGCGATGCGGCAAACGCGATCGCGTCGTCGCCGCTCACCGGCAGCTCGCGTTCATAGAGCCAGTCGTGCATTTCCCAAAAATGGCCCTGGCATCCGGCCGCCTCCGCCACGCGAGCCAGCAGCGTCGCACCTGGATGCGCGCGCTCGTTGGGAAAGTGGCGATAGACGTACGCAAGGCGTTCCCCGAGCGTCCGTCGCAGGTTGTTGATGACCGGGCGGAGACGGCGACAGTAGGGACACAGGTAGTCCCCGTAGAGCACCACCGTAACGGCATCGGAGATGCCGCCGCCGCGCACGTGGTCGCGCGCGCCGTTCACGTCGCGTTGTGGCGCAACCGCCGTTGGCATGTCCTTTTGCGGCATGATCGGTGGGACGGCACAGCGATGCGCCATCGGGTAGTCATTGGAAGTGCGGCTACCCTACCAAAAAAGCATCAAGGCAGCGGTTTCGTCGTAACACCATTGGACTTTCGTACGGGCCCGTGGCGCCCGGCCCGCGGCCCTCGTGGTTTCGGCGCCTTGCGACACGCAAGCAGAAACGCGGAAGCTCCACGGACAATGCTTCATGCCATGAAGCCTCCTCGATGGAGTTTCCTATGAGCGCAGCGACCTGAAGCCCGCGCGAACTTCTTCCGAGAAGATCAAGCACGCTCGCGACGCGTTGACGGATTGGCAAGACTGACCCGAGTCCAGAATTTCGGGCCAATCATTCCTGGGAAATGGCTCGACTGGGTCGAACATCCACGCTTTCAACAACCCGCGGCCCTGATGACGTCGCAAAGCGGAATCAGAAAGATCGCCGCCTATGGAGTGGCGGTTTGCCTCACCGCAGGTTCGATTGACGAGTTCGCGTGTGGCAACGCGAGGGAAGCTTCCACACAGTTCCCGGGCCTGTACAAGTAAAAGAAAAGCCGCGCGCGAGGAACGAGGCGATCGATACCGACTACCAGATCCCTGGCGACACTGCCTGATAGACGTTTAGCGAGGTCAAGGAGCCCAATGAGCCGCTACTCGACCTCCACTACGATCTCACGGAGGATGGCGTCGGTCCTGCAGAAGCTCCCCTTCCGCCCGATGCGAGCGATCCCGCCCGCGCACAACGCGAGCAGCAACAGATCCGCCGGCGCCAGATAAGCCGAGATACGCGCTGCTGATGCACCG
>DATKLH010000127.1:0-2359 GCA_035542515.1 Casimicrobiaceae bacterium | reverse complement strand
CCTTCTGGCCGATCGCGACGTACACGCAGATCAGCTCCTTGCCCTTCTGGTTGATGATGGTGTCGACCGCCACCGCCGTCTTGCCGGTCTGACGGTCGCCGATGATCAGCTCGCGCTGGCCACGTCCGATCGGCACCATCGCGTCGATGGCCTTCAGACCGGTCTGCACCGGCTGGGACACCGATTGACGCGCGATCACGCCTGGCGCGACCTTCTCGATGACGTCGGTCATCTTGGCGTTGATCGGGCCCTTGCCGTCGATGGGCTGGCCCAGCGAATTGACAACGCGTCCGATGAGCTCGGGACCCACCGGCACCTCGAGAATGCGGCCCGTCGCCTTCACGGTGTCGCCTTCGGTGATGTGCTCGTAGTCGCCGAGCACCACGGAGCCGACCGAGTCGCGCTCGAGATTGAGCGCAAGACCGAACGTATTACCCGGGAACTCGAGCATCTCGCCCTGCATCGCATCGGACAATCCGTGGATGCGGCAGATGCCGTCGGTGACCGACACGACCGTGCCCTGGGTGCGAACCTGCGCGCTCGTATCCAGGTTCTGGATGCGCGCCTTGATCAGTTCGCTGATTTCGGAAGGGTTCAGTTGCATACACACTCCGTCGGGCAAAAGTGCAACGCTACTTCTGCCCGGTTAGGTTTCCAAGCGCCCGGAACCGCGCAACTTGGGCACGCCGAGTCGCGCTTCGCAACGAGCGATCCTCGCTCTTTCTGATCTCTGATTCCTGACTTCTGAGTCCCGCTTCCCGCTCGCGCTACGCGCGCAGCTGCCGGTGCATCGCATCGAGCTTCGCGGCAACCGAGGCATCGATCACCGCATCGCCCACCGTAACGCGCGCGCCGCCGACGAGGTCGGGATTGACGCGCACCCGGGTTTCGATGCGCTTGCCGAAACGACGCTCGAGGGCCGCGGCAAGCTCGCTGCGCTGGGCGTCGGAGAGCTCGTATGCCGTCTCGATGTCCGCCTGCGCGACACCTTCGAACTGGTTCTTCAGCGTCTCGAACAGCTCGGCGATCTCTGGCAACACGGCGATGCGATCGGCTTCGATCAGCACGCGGATGAAGCTGCGCGCGTCCTCGTTGAGGCGATCGCCCACGATGCCGAGCAGCAGCGACTGTCTTTCCGCAGAGCCCAGGCGTGGATCGTCCAGTGCGTCGGCAACGCGCGGGTCGCGCACGATGGTCGCCGCGAAGCGCAGCATCTCGGCCCATGGCGCCAAAGCGTTGCGCTCGCGTGCCAGATCGAACGCCGCTTCGGCGTACGGCCGTGCGATGGTGGTGAGCTCGGCCATGGCGTCGTTACAGCTGGGTACGCAGATCGGCGAGCAGGTCGGCGTGGACCTTCGCGTCGACTTCGCGCTTGAGGATCTTGGCCGCGCCGGAAACGGCCAGGTCTGCGACGTGATCGCGCAATTGTTCCTTGGCGCGCGTGACTTCCTGATCGATCTCCGCCTTCGCTCCGGCGATGATGCGCTCGGCCTCGGCACGCGCCTCGCCTTTCGCCTGCTCGATGGTCTCGGTGCGGAACTTCTCACCGGTCGCGACGATCTCGGCGGCCTTCGCCTTGGCCTCGTCCATCATTTGCGCGATACGCTTTTCCGCGACCGCGAGGCTCTGCCGTCCCTGCTCGCTCGCCGCAAGACCCTCGGCGATCTGCTTCTGGCGCGTCTCGATGGCGCGCATCATCGGCGGCCACACGAACTTGGCCGTGAACCAGATGAACGCCGCGAAGGCGACCGCCTGCATCAGCAGCGTTAGGTTGATGTTCATCGTTCTTCCCCGTGCTACTCAAACCAAAGTCGCTGGATCCCGATGCTGCGCCGGGATGGAGCTTTCGCATCGAATCGCTGCGATGCTGCGCATCCGGCTCTCCGGCTCTGGCGTCACTTCAATCCGGCAGGGATGAGCGGATTGCCGAACGCGAACAGCATCGCGATACCCAAACCGATGATGAACGACGCGTCGATGAGGCCGAGCAGCAGGAACACCTTCGCCTGCAGTTGCGGCATCAGCTCGGGCTGCCGCGCGGCACCCTCCAGGAAGCGCGAGCACATGATCCCCACGCCCACGCACGCGCCGAGCGCGCCGAGACCGATCATGAGCCCGATGCCGATACCGGTGTAGGCCTGGATCATCGAAACGAGTTGCATCTTGTCCATTTTTGTCCTTTCGGAGGGTTTGACGGTGTAGCGAAAGCCTGTTCCGCCGCGGCGATGACCGGCGCTGTCACGCCAGCGTCCTAGTGATGCTCATGCGCCATGGCGATGTACACCACGGTCAGCATCATGAAGATGTAGGCCTGCAGGACCACGATCAGGATGTGGAAGATCGCCCAACCGAGGTTCAG
>DATKLH010000126.1:0-9454 GCA_035542515.1 Casimicrobiaceae bacterium | reverse complement strand
GGAAGCCACGCCGGCGCGTTCCTCCTCCAGCTCCTTGAGCGTGAGATTCATGCGCTCGCGCGAGAAGTCGTCGATCGGCAATCCCTGGACCCGTGTGTATTCGCCATTGGCGGTGGTCACCGGCACGCCGAACACGATGTCCTGCGGGATATCGTAGCTTCCGTCGGAGGGGACGCCCATGGTGACCCAGTCGCCGTTGCTGCCGCGGATCCAGTCGCGCACGTGATCGATCGCGGCGTTGGCAGCCGAGGCCGCGGACGACAAGCCGCGCGCCGCAATGATCGCGGCGCCACGCTTGCCGACGGTGGGAATGAACGTGTTGCGATTCCATTCCTCGTCGCCGATCGTGGCCTTGAGCGCCTTCCCGTTGCACTCCGCGAAGCGGTAATCCGGATACATCGTCGGCGAGTGGTTGCCCCAGACGATGAGCTTCTTGATCGCACCCACTGCGCAGCCGCTCTTCGTCGCCAGCTGCGACAGCGACCGGTTGTGATCCAGACGAAGCATCGCGGTGAAGTTCTTCTTGGGCAGCGACGGCGCGGATTTCATCGCGATGTACGCATTGGTGTTCGCCGGATTCCCCACGACGAGCACCTTCACGTCCCGGCTCGCCACGGCGTCCAGCGCCTTGCCCTGCTCCACGAAGATCTTGGCGTTTTCGAGCAGCAGGTCCTTGCGCTCCATGCCCGGTCCGCGCGGCTTCGCGCCGACCAGGAGCGCGATCTGCGCATCCTTGAACGCCGCGCGCGCATCCGCAGTGCCGGACATCCCCGCGAGCAGCGGAAAAGCGCAGTCCTCGAGCTCCATCATGACGCCCTTGAGCGCGGCCTGAGCCTTGTCGATTGGCAGTTCCAGCATCTGCAGGATCACCGGCTGGTCGGGACCGAGCATTTCCCCGGCAGCGACGCGGAACAGCAGGCTGTAGCCGATCTGACCGGCCGCGCCGGTCACGGCCACTCGGACAGGTGGTTTCATGGCGGAACTCCTGGAGCGGTGGGGGAGGGGAACGCAATACGCCGCAACGCCGGGCCGGCGACGCCGTTCATCGCAGGCGAGACATCGAGTTTGCCACAGTCGTGCATGCGCCCTTGCTCGAACGCGCATCGACGCCGCCCGCTCGCGACCACGCGCGGAGCGGGGCGCCCGATGCGTCGATGGATTCTAGGCCCGGGACGATGGAGTGTCAACGAGTCTTATATAAGACATTTGATATAAGATTAGCCCATGCGTGCGCCCGCCGAACCCGCCTTCCGCCCGCTCTACCTGCAGGTGCGCGATGCACTCGAGGCGCGCCTCGCCAACGGCGAATGGAAGCCGGGGGAGCCGATCCCCGCCGAGCTCGCGCTCGCCGCGCGCTTCAAGGTCTCCCACGGTACCGTGCGCAAGGCCGTCGATAGCCTCGCCAAGGACAACCTGGTGGTGCGCCGGCAAGGCAAGGGCACGTTCGTCGCCACGCACACCGAAGAGCACGCGTCGCATTTCCGTTTTCTTCGCATCCGTCGCGACGACGGCATCGACGAGTATCCGGCGAGTCGCATCGTCGACCTGCGCCGCGGGCGGGCGAGCGCCGAGGTGGCGCGCGCGCTCGCGCTCAAGGCCGGCGACCCGGTGGTGCTCTTGCGCCGCCTGTTGCTCTACCAGGGCGTGCCGGCCATCCTCGACGAGATCACGCTGCCCGGCGCGCTGTTTCGCGGACTCACCCGCGAACGGGTCGACGCGCACCAGGGATCGATGTACAGCTTTTTCGAGACCGAATTCGGCGTGCGCATGCTCAAGGCGCAAGAGTCGTTGCGCGCCGTTTCCGCGGACGCGTCCACTGCCGCTCTTCTGCGCGTGCCTGCTGGTACGCCGCTGCTGGCGGTCGATCGCGTCGCCTACACCTACGGCGATCGACCCGTCGAGCTGCGACGCGGATTGTGCGCCACGCGTCGACATCATTATGTCAACGAGCTCGTGTGACATCCGGCGCGCGTGGGTCGGTGCCAGCACCGACGCCCTGCGCCTTGGAACGCGTCCTGTGCTCGCGCAAGGCCTTGCGGCGAACCGGCGCGCGCCATCCCGATGCGGCGAGCCGCGCGAAGCATCGGCTTGGGTTTGCGGGTCGCGTCGCGGTGCAAGGCAACGCGCTATACTTCGAACTGCATTCGACGCGCGCCGCAGCACGCGGTCGGTTCGCAAGCGAGCAGGGTGCGGCGGGCGCGCACGGCCCGATGTCGTCTCGCCTTCGGCGGGTTGTCCCAAGCCCCGCTGCGGGAGAGCCAGCGAGCCGGCGCTCGCAGCAATCCTTCCGGTTCGTTGAAAGACACATCCGCATGGCCGCCGTTGACCGACCCGTGGCAAGAGCGCGCCCCGTTTATCTCAACCTGCTGGCAATTCGCCAGCCGCTGCCCGCGATCGTTTCGATCCTGCATCGCATCAGCGGCGCGGGCCTGTTCCTCGTCGGCATTCCGCTGGTGTTGTGGGCGCTGGAGGCCAGCCTGCAGAGTCCCGCCGGGTTCGCGGGCCTCGCAGAATGGTTCGACCGGCCGCTCGTCAAGATCCTGACCATCCTCGTCGCGTGGGGCTATCTGTATCACCTGCTCGCGGGCTTGCGTCATCTCATGCTCGACCTGCACGTGGGACTCGACCTTACTTCGGCGCGTCGCTCGGCGGCCCTGGTGCTGGTGATATCCATCGTGCTGGCCTTCGCCATCGCAGCGAGGTTGTGGTGAGCGAAAACCTGCGCAGCGTCGTGGGCGCCCACTACGGGTTGCGCGACTGGCTCGGCCAGCGCGTGACCGCGGTCATCATCACCGTCTATACCATCCTGCTCCTCGGCATCCTGCTGTGGAACGGACGCTTTGATTACGCCACGTGGCGTGCGCTGTTCGCCGGCGGCGCCTTCCGCGCAGCGACCTTCGTGTTCGCCGTTGCGGTGCTGTATCACGCGTGGGTCGGCGTGCGAAACATCCTCATGGACTACATCAAGCCCGCCGGCGTGCGGCTCGTGCTGCAGGTGATCGTGATCTGCGCGCTGATCGGTTACGCGGGCTGGACCATCCAGGTGCTCTGGGGAGGGCCGGCTTGAGCAAAGTCCACCGCGTCGCTGCGCGCACCGAGCGCAGCGTGGGAGGCCGCTGAATGCCTCTGCAGGTGCGCAGGTTCGACGCGATCATCGTCGGCGCCGGTGGCGCCGGCATGCGTGCTTCGTTGCAACTGTCGCAGGCCGGGCTGTCGGTCGCCGTGCTCTCCAAGGTCTTTCCGACCCGTTCCCACACCGTCGCGGCGCAGGGCGGCATCGGGGCCTCGCTCGGCAACATGTCCGAGGACAACTGGCTGTGGCACATGTACGACACGATCAAGGGTTCCGACTGGCTCGGCGACCAGGATGCGATCGAGTTCATGTGCCGCCAGGCGCCGCAGGTCGTCTACGAGCTCGAGCACTTCGGCATGCCGTTCGATCGCAATCCGGACGGAACGATCTACCAGCGTCCCTTCGGCGGCCACTCGGCCAACTTCGGCGAAAAGCCCGTGCAGCGCGCCTGTGCCGCGGCCGACCGCACCGGCCACGCGATGCTGCACACGCTCTACCAGCAGAACGTCCGCAGCCGCACGCAGTTCTTCGTGGAGTGGATGGCGCTCGACCTGATCCGCGATGCCGAAGGCGATGTCCTCGGCGTCACCGCCCTGGAAATGGAAACCGGCGAGGTGATGATCCTGCAGGCGAAGGCCACGGTCTTCGCCACCGGCGGGGCGGGTCGCATCTTCGCCGCATCCACCAACGCCTTCATCAACACCGGGGACGGTCTGGGTATGGCTGCGCGGGCCGGCGTACCGCTGGAGGACATGGAGTTCTGGCAATTCCATCCCACCGGTGTGGCCGGCGCGGGTGTGCTGATCACCGAAGGCGTGCGCGGCGAAGGTGGGATCCTGCTCAACTGCAACGGCGAGCGCTTCATGGAGCGCTATGCCCCCAATCTCAAGGACCTCGCGTCGCGCGACGTGGTCAGCCGCTCGATGGACCAGGAGATCAAGGAGGGGCGCGGCTGCGGTCCCAACAAGGATTACGTGCTGCTCAAGCTCGATCACCTCGGGCCCGAGGTGATCAACAAGCGCCTGCCCAGCATCCGCGAGATCGCGATCAAGTTCGCCAACGTCGATCCGATCAGGGAACCCATCCCGGTGGTGCCGACCATCCACTACATGATGGGGGGCATCCCTACCAATGTGCACGGGCAGGTGGTTGCGCCGAAAGGCGACGATCCCAATGTAGTGATCGGTGGCCTCTACGCGGTGGGCGAGTGCGCATGCGTGTCGGTGCACGGGGCGAACCGCCTCGGCACCAACTCGCTGCTCGACCTCCTGGTTTTCGGCCGCTCGGCAGGCAACTTCATCGTGTCGCAGAACCTTCCCGCGCAGTCGCACAAGTCGATGCCCAGCGATGCCGGGGATTTCACGCGGGCGCGGCTCGCACGGCTCGACGCGGCAAGCTCCGGCGAGTCGGCGGCGGCGGTCGCGAACGATCTGCGCAAGGCGATGCAGTCGCATTGCGGCGTGTTCCGCAACGCGCAATTGCTGCGCGAGGGCGTGGACAAGGTCGCCGAGCTCGAGCAGCGCGCGCAGCGCATCGCCATCAAGGACCACAGCAAGGTGTTCAACACCGCGCGCGTGGAGGCGCTCGAAGTGGAGAACCTGATCGAGACGGCGAAGGCGACCATCGTGTCGGCGCATGCGCGCCAGGAGTCGCGTGGCGCGCAGGCGCGGAGCGACTTCCCCGAGCGCGACGACGTGAACTGGCTCAAGCACACGCTGTGGTATCGCGAAGGCAGCCGTCTCGCGTACAAGCCGGTGCATCTGAAGCCGCTGACGGTGGAAAGCTTTCCGCCGAAGGCGCGGACGTACTGACGTGGTGATGGCCTTCGCAGTGAACGGCGTAGTTGGTGGATGGTAGTTAGTAGTTGGTGTGCCCTGGCGTAGCCTGGACTATGTGATGCATTGAATTCGTACAACACCGTGACCTTCGTGTGGGCACTCTAACTACCAACCACTAACTACCAACTGCGCTTCCGCCTCCCATGCGCTTCCGCATCTACCGCTACGACCCCGACAAGGACGCCGCGCCGTACCTGCAGGATTACGACGTCGCCCTCGACCCGCACGATCGCATGCTGCTCGACGCGTTGGTACGTCTCAAGCAGGTCGACGACACGATCGCGTTCCGCCGCAGCTGCCGCGAAGGTGTCTGCGGCTCCGATGCGATGAACATCAACGGCAAGAACGGTCTCGCCTGCGTCACCAACCTGCGCATGCTCAAGGAGCCGGTCGAGCTCAAGCCACTGCCCGGCCTGCCGGTGATCCGCGACCTGATCGTGGACATGAGCCAGTTCTTCAAGCAGTACCACTCGATCAAGCCGTATCTGGTCAACGACACGCCGCCGCCGGAGAAGGAGCGCCTGCAGTCGCCCGAGCAACGCGAGGAGCTCGACGGCCTCTACGAGTGCATCCTGTGCGCGTGCTGCTCCACCTCGTGCCCGTCGTTCTGGTGGAACCCGGACAAGTTCGTGGGACCCGCGGGCCTGCTGCAGGCGTACCGCTTCATCGCCGACAGCCGCGACCTCGCGACCAACGAGCGGCTCGACAATCTCGAGGACCCGTACCGGCTGTTCCGCTGCCACACGATCATGAACTGCGTGGACGTGTGTCCCAAGGGTCTCAATCCGACGCGTGCGATCGGGAAGATCAAGGACATCATGCTCAAGCGGACGGTGTGATGACAGCCGCGCATGCTCTGCATACACACGAGCGCGATGGAGCGATCGCAGCGGAGGCAAGTGTCGCTCGGGCGATGGACGAGCGCCGGCTCGCGCGCATCCGCTGGCGCTGTCGGCGCGGCATGCTGGAGAACGATTTGATCCTCGCGCGCTTTCTCGATGCGCGCGGCAGCGATTTGACGGAGGCGGACTGCGCGGCGCTGGACCGGCTGCTCGATCTGACCGATAACGAGCTGTGGGATGCGCTGTGCGGGCGCAGGGAAGTCGCCGACTCCAGCGTGGGTCCGGTGCTTGCCGCGCTGCGCTGCGCATGAACCGCACGCGGCGTTGCGCGACGTGGAGGAATCGACCGGGCTCCGCAAGCCCGATACACGACCACGATTACATGAGGACGCGACCATGACCGACAAGCAAGCTAAGCTCACCTTCTCGGATGGCGCCCCGTCCGTCGACTTCCCCATTCTCGAAGGATCGATCGGACCGAGCGTCGTGGACATCCGCACGCTCTACGGCAAGACCGGCCGCTTCACCTACGACCCCGGCTTCCTGTCCACCGCGGCGTGCCGGTCGGCCATCACGTACATCGACGGCGACAAGGGCGAGCTTCTCTACCGCGGCTATCCGATCGAGGAGCTCGCGACCAAGTGCGACTACCTCGAGACCTGCTACCTGCTGCTCTACGGCGAACTGCCCAACCGCAAGCAGCGCGACGACTTCGCCTCGCTCGTCACCCATCACACGATGGTCAACGAGCAGATGCAGTTCTTCCTGCGCGGGTTCCGCCGCGACGCGCACCCGATGGCCGTGCTCACCGGCCTGGTCGGTGCGATGAGCGCGTTCTATCCCGATTCGATCAACCTGAACGACGCGCACCAGCGCGACATCTCCGCGATCCGGCTCATCGCCAAGATGCCGACGCTGGTCGCCATGGCGTACAAGTACTCGGTGGGCCAGCCGTACATGTACCCGCGCAACGAGCTGCCGTACGCGGGCAACTTCATGCGCATGATGTTCGCGACGCCGTGCGAGGACTACAAGCCCCACGACGTGCTGGTGCGCGCGCTCGATCGCATCTTCATCCTGCACGCCGACCACGAGCAGAACGCCTCGACGTCGACGGTCCGACTGTGCGCTTCGTCGGGTACCAATCCGTTCGCGGCGATCGCCGCAGGCGTCGCGTGCCTGTGGGGCCCAGCGCACGGCGGTGCCAACGAGGCCGCGCTGAACATGCTCTACGACCTGCAGAAGCAGGGCGGCATGGAGAAGATCGGCGAGTTCGTCACCAAGGTCAAGGACAAGAACAGCAACGTCAAGCTGATGGGCTTCGGCCACCGGGTCTACAAGAACTACGATCCGCGCGCCAAGCTCATGCGCGAGACCTGTTACGAGGTGCTCAACGCAACCGGCGTCGGCGACGATCCGCTGTTCAAGCTGGCGATGGCGCTCGAGAAGATCGCGCTCGAGGACGACTACTTCGTGCAGCGCAAGCTCTATCCCAACGTCGACTTCTACTCGGGCATCGTGCAGAAGGCGATCGGCATCCCGGTGTCGCTGTTCACCGCGATTTTCGCGCTGGCCCGCACGGTGGGATGGATCGCACAGCTCAATGAGATGATCGCCGACCCCGAGTACAAGATCGGGCGGCCGCGGCAGTTGTACATCGGCGCGCCGCGACGTTCGGTAAAGGCGATCGAACAACGATAACGGGAGCACGGGAAGTCGGGGCCGAGGTGCGAAAGCGCCTCCAGGCCCCGTGTTCATCGCATCCGAAGGATCCGCCATGGGTGTCATGCAGGAACTGGAATCGACCAGCACGCTGTTCGGCAGCAACGCGCCGTTCGTCGAGGAGCTCTACGAGCAGTACCTCGCCGATCCGGCGAGCGTGAGCGAGGAGTGGCGCGCTTACTTCGACCAGATCCGCGGCGAGGCGCACGACGTCTCCCACGCGAACGTGATCGAGAGCTTCCGCGAGCTCGCGCGCAACAAGCGGGTCGCCGGTGCGATGGTCGACGAGACGACCATGCGCAAGCAGGTGCTCGTGCTGCGCCTGATCAGCAAGTTCCGCACCTTCGGGCTGCTGCACGCGGACCTCGATCCGCTCAAGCGCCAGGAGCCTCCCTACATCGCCGATCTCGACCTGCGCACCTACGGCTTCACCGAGGAGGATTACAACACCGAGTTCGACGTCGGTTCGTTCAAGGCGGGACCGCAGCGCATGCGGCTGCGCGACATCCTCCGGGCGCTCGAGGAGACCTACACGCGCACCCTCGGCGCCGAGTACATGTACATCTCCGACACGCCGACGCGCCGCTTCATCCAGGATCGCCTCGAGCCCAACCGGTCGCGACCCAACTACAACGCCGAGCAAAGAAAGCACATCCTCGAGCGTCTCACCGCAGCCGAGACGCTCGAGCGCTATCTCAACACCAAGTACGTCGGACAGAAGCGCTTCTCCGGCGAGGGCGGCGAGACGATGATCCCGATGCTCGACCACCTGATCCAGCGCGCCGGAGCCTCCGGCGTGCAGGAGCTCGTGCTCGGCATGGCGCATCGCGGCCGTCTCAACGTCCTGGTCAATACGCTGGGCAAGATGCCGAGCGACCTGTTCTCCGAGTTCGAGGGCAAGGCGCCGCAGGACCTTCCTGCCGGTGACGTGAAATACCACCAGGGCTTTTCATCCGACGTGTCGACGCCCGGCGGTCCGGTGCATCTCACCCTCGCGTTCAACCCGTCGCACCTCGAGATCGTCAATCCGGTCGTCGAGGGCAGCGTGCGGGCGCGCCAGCATCGGCGCAAGGACAAGAAGGGCGATCAAGTTCTTCCGGTGCTGATCCATGGCGACGCGGCGATCGCCGGCCAGGGGATCATGCAGGAATGCCTGAACATGGCGCAGACGCGCGGTTTCTACACCGGCGGCACCATCCACATCGTCATCAACAACCAGATCGGCTTCACCACCTCCGACCCGCGCGATACGCGCGGAACGATCTACTGCACCGACATCGCGAAGATGGTCGATGCGCCGATCCTGCACGTGAACGGCGACGATCCGGAAGTGTGCCTCCTCGCCGTGGAGATCGCGCTCGACTACCGGCAGCGCTTCCACAAGGACGTGTTCATCGATCTGGTGTGCTTCCGTCGCCTCGGGCACAACGAGGCCGACGAGCCGATGATCACCCAGCCGCTGATGTACAAGAAGATCGCGCAGCATGCGGGCACGCGCAGGCTCTACGCCGACAAGCTGATCGCCGAAGGAGTGACCACGCAGGCCGACGCCGATGCGATGATCTCGACTTATCGCGCCGCGATGGACAAGGGCCTGCACACCAACACGACGATCCTCTCCAACTACAAGCCGCCCTACACCGTCGACTGGTCCGCTTACAAGAACGGGCATTGGACCGATGCCTCCGACACCCGCGTTCCGATGGAGCGGCTCAAGCAGCTCGGCGTCAAGGCGACCACCGTTCCACCGAACTTCAAGCTGCATCCGCGCGTGGAAAAGGTGATGGCCGATCGACGCGCCATGCTCGAGGGCAAGCTGCCGGTCGACTGGGGCATGGGCGAGATCCTCGCCTACGCGACGCTGCTCGACCAGAACTACGGCGTGCGCTTTTCCGGCGAGGATGTCGGACGCGGCACGTTCTCGCATCGCCATGCGGTGTTGCACGATCAGAACCGCGAGAGCTGGGACGAGGGTATCT
>DATKLH010000125.1:0-2558 GCA_035542515.1 Casimicrobiaceae bacterium | reverse complement strand
CGAGGAGCTGATCCGCGACGCGATCGCTCGCATCCGTGCGCAGGCCCGCGCGGTGCGCATTCTCGACATTGCTGCAGGGCACGGTCGCTATGTGCTCGATGCGCTCGAGGGCGCAGCCACGCGCCCCGACGCGATCGTGCTGCGAGATTACAGCGACATCAACGTTCGCGCGGGCACCGAGCTGATCCGGGAGAAAGGCCTTGCCGACGTCGCGCGCTTCGAGCGTGGCGACGCGTTCGATCGCCAAGCCATCGCTGCGGTGACACCGAGGCCGACGCTCGCCATCGTTTCCGGGCTCTATGAGCTGTTCTCCGACAACGATCGAGTGCGTGCCTCGCTCGCCGGACTGGCCGATGCGGTCGAGACCGATGGGTTCCTGCTGTACACCGGGCAGCCCTGGCATCCGCAGCTCGAGCTGATCGCGCGCGCGTTGACCAGCCACCGCGGCGGCCAGGCGTGGGTGATGCGTCGGCGCACGCAGGCCGAGATGGATCAGCTCGTGCGCGATGCGGGCTTTCGCAAGATCGCGCAGCGCATCGACGAATGGGGCATCTTCACCGTCTCGCTCGCGCAGCGCCAGCCGCGATGAACGGCGCCGCTCCAGCCACTGCGCCTGCACCAGCTTGCGCAACCCGCCCATGGGGTCGCGCGATCGCATGGCTGCTGTTGCTGGGGCCGTTCTTTTTCGCAAGCTACGGATTCGCGACCTGGTGGACCTCGCGCCTCGCACACGTCGGTTCGCTCGTATTCGATTGGGAGCGCACCATTCCCTTCATCGCGTGGACGATCGTGCCGTACTGGGCGATCGATGCGCTGTACGCCATCTCGCTGTTCCTCTGCAGCTCGCGCGCCGAGCTCGATCGCCATGCGTTGCGGCTGCTCACCGCCCAGCTCATCTCGGTCAGCGGCTTCCTGCTGTTCCCGTTGCAGTTCACCTTTGCGCGGCCCGAAGTCGACGGCGTGTTCGGCGCGATGTTCGCGGTGCTGGGCGCCTTCGACAAGCCGTTCAACCAGGCACCGTCGTTGCACATCAGCCTGCTGCTCATCCTGTGGGTGTTGTACGCGCACAAGGTGGCAAGCCGTTGGCGCTGGGTGGTGCACGGCGCGTTCACGCTGATCGGGGTGTCCGTGCTGACCACGTGGCAACACCATTTCATCGATGTTCCGACCGGCCTCGCGGCCGGCTCGATCTGCCTGTGGTTGTGGCCCACCGATCATCCCTCGCCGTTGGCCGCAATGGCGTTCACGCGCGACGCGCAACGGCGCCGGCTTGCGGTGCGTTACGCGCTTGGCGCAACGGCGCTCTTTGCCGTGGCGGCCTTCGGCGGCGGCGCGTGGCTGTGGTTGTGCTGGGCAAGCCTCGCTCTTGCGCTGGTCGCGCTGATCTACGCAGCGCTCGACGTGCACGCGTTCCAGAAGCAAGAGGGGCGCTTGTCGCTCGCCGCGTCGGCATTGCTCGCGCCGTACCTCGCCGGCGCGTGGATCAATTCGCGACTGTGGACACTCCGCGACGCCGCCGCGGCTCATGTCGTCGACGATGTGTGGATCGGACGCGTGCCGACGCGAGCGGAGGCCGATCGAATGCCGCGCGCAATCGTCGACTGTTGCGCCGAGCTTCCTGCGCCTGCACGGCGCGGCCGATACGTGGCGGTGCCCGTACTGGATCTGGTCTGTGCCGGTCCGCAGACACTGCGCAGCGCGGCGATCTCGATCGAGCGATTGCGCGCCCACGGTCCGGTGCTCGTTTGCTGCGCGCTTGGGTATTCGCGCAGCGCCACGGCCATCGCTGCGTGGCTTCTGCACACGGGTCGTGCCAGGGGGCTCGCCGAAGCGATTGCGCTGTTGCGCAAGGCACGTCCGAAGATTGTCCTGACCCCCGACCATGAAGCGGCATTGCGCGCGGTTACGCTCGCATGAGGGCCGGCGCCGCGGCGAATGCGGCTATGGTCGTGCGGTCGACCACGGCATTGCTTGTGCACCTGCGTTGATGCGCACCGATTCCACCGTGGATACCCCGTGGCGCTGGAACGACTGACCGCACGCGCCATCTGCGCGTTCGCGCGCGGTCTTACCGGAGCCCGAGCGCTGTGGAAGGGCTGCGCTCCGCTTGCCAGCACGCGGGTCTACTTCGGCAACCATACGAGCCACGGCGACTTCGTGCTCATCTGGGCCTCGCTGCCCGAGACGTTGCGAATGCGCACGCGACCGGTCGCCGGCGGCGACTACTGGAACACCTCGCCGCTGCGCCGCTGGGTGATCAATGACGTCTTTCGCGGCGTGGTGATCGATCGAGCGCCCGGACCCGACCGACCCGATCCGGTCGAGCAGATGTCCCAGGCGCTTGCGCAGGACGATTCGCTCATCCTCTTTCCCGAAGGCACGCGTAACACCACCGATGCGGTCCTGCTGCCTTTCAAGTCGGGTGTCTATCACCTCGCGAGCCGGCATCGCGAGGTCGAATTCGTCCCAGTGTGGATCGACAACCTCAATCGGGTGATGCCCAAGGGCGAGGTCGTCCCGATCCCGTTGCTTTGCACCGTGACCTTCGGTGCTCCCCT
>DATKLH010000124.1:0-20060 GCA_035542515.1 Casimicrobiaceae bacterium | reverse complement strand
GCGCGCCGGGCGCGCTCCCCCGGCGTGCGCCCGACCTGCGCATCGACGACGTTGCGACCGATATCGAGCAGCCGACCGTACTGGACGCCTGAGGGACAGGTGGTCTCGCAGCTTCGACAGGTGAGGCATCGGTCGAGATGGAGTTGCGTGCGCTTGCTCGCCGCATTACCTTCGAGCACCTGCTTGATCAGATAGATGCGCCCGCGCGGTCCGTCGAGCTCGTCGCCGAGCAACTGGTAGGTCGGGCAGGTCGCCGTGCAGAAGCCGCAGTGCACGCACGCGCGCAGGATCGCGTCGGCTTCACGACCCTGCGGGGTGTTGCGGATGAAGTCGGCCAGACGCGTTTCCATCACAGGTCCGGATACATGCGACCGCGGTTCAGGATCCCATGAGGATCGAACACGCTCTTGAGGCGCCGGTGCAACATCATCATCGGCGCAGGCAGCGCGTGAAAGACACCCATGCGCTTGTCGCCGGCACGATACAGGGTCGCATGACCGCCATGCTCCTGCGCGAAGGCTCGAACGCGCTGCGCCGTGGTCGGCTCACCGGCTGCGAGCCAGCGCAGTGCGCCACCCCACTCGATGAGCTGGTCGCCGCCGAGATCGGTGTGCGGGGCGGTCGAGCGCACCGACATGCGCCACAACGGAACGAAACGGTCGCGCACGACCGCGAAGAACGGAAGCGTCTGCTCGCGGACGGAATCCCAGAACGACGCAGCATCGCTGTGCTCTTCGCCACCCATCACGCTGCGTGCGGCTGCGACAGCCGGCTCGGCACCGGACAGTCGTACGTGCAGATGACCTCGCACGAAGCACGTCGCGGAGATTGGCAGCGGCTTGCCGCCCCATTCGTTCACGCGACGAATCGCGTCGTCCGCAGTGCATTCGAACACGCAGGTCGCTTCCACCTTCGGCATCGGCAGGCACTTGAGCGAAACCTCGGTGATCACCCCGAGCGTACCGAATGCGCCGGTCATCATGCGCGCAACGTCGAACCCGGCCACGTTCTTCATCACGCGGCCGCCGAAGCTCAGTTGCTGCGCCGAACCGTCGACAACCTTCAGGCCGAGCACGAAGTCGCGCGCGGCGCCCGCGTAGGGCCTGCGCGGACCGGACATCGCGGAAGCGATCGTGCCTCCGATGGTCGCCTCCGCACCGTAGTGCGGCGGTTCGAAGGCGAGCATCTGCCCATGCTTGTGCATGTGCGCTTCGATATCCGCGAGCGGCGTGCCGGCCCGCGCCGTGATCACGAGCTCGGTCGGCGCGTAATCGACGATCCCGCCGAGCGCACGCGTGTCGAGCACGTGGCCTTCGAACGACATGCCGAGGAAGTCCTTGGTCCCGCCGCCGCGGATGCGCAGCGGGCGCCGATCGGCCACCGCCGCGCGTATGCGCTCCTGCAATGCGGCGAGAGCGAGCTCCTGCATCGATGATCGCCGCCTAGCGGGGCGCAGCCGCGAGCTTGTCGCGGTAGATGACGCGCGGCTCGTCGGCCTCGATGATCATGCTCTCAGAGACGCCGGCCTTCTCCCACTCCGCGACGAACGGATGGGCGAGCAGGCGGCGACGATACGCCTCCGCTTCGCCTTGCAGCGTGACCAGGTAGGTCTGGAAGCGCAACGCGACCGGCGCGTAGAAGCAATCCGCAATGCCGAAGGCGCCGCAAAGGAACTCCCCTCCGGCACCGAAGCGCGCGCGCGACTGGCTCCAGATCTCCGCGATGCGGGCGATGTCGGCCTGCAAGCCCGGCGACCATGGACGCACATCGACGCGCTCGCGAATGCACATGGCCATCTCGTTGCGCAACGTGCCGAAGCCCGAGTGCATCTCGGCGGTGATCGATCGTGCCCATGCGCGTGCCTTGGCATCGCTCGGCCACATGCCGGCGTGCCGCTCCGCGAGGTATTCGGCGATCGCCAGCGAATCCCATACGACGACATCGTTGTCGTGCAGCGCCGGCACATAGCCGGATGGGGAGAATCCCTTGTTGGCCGGATTGGGGCCGATGCCGCGCAACGGAACGAGGATCTCCTCGAACGGCGCCCCCGAGAGCCTGGTGACGAGCCACCCGCGCAGCGACCACGAGGAATAGTTCTTGTTGCCGATGTAGAGACGGTACATGCGGTGAACCTCACAAGAAGCGTAGTTAGCAGTTGGCAGTTAGCGGTTAGTGTGCCCAAATCCAAATCGCGGAGTGCGAGATATCAAGTCGTTCAAGCCCATGTGCCACACAACGCTGGATGCCGCAATTGGGCACTCTAGCTACCAACTACTAACTGCCAACTACGCAGTTCGCATCACATTGCGCAGTTCGCTTCACATCGGCACCGTCTTCCCCGGATTCAGGATATCCAGCGGATCCAGCGCCCGCTTGATCGCCTTCATCAGCTCGACCGCTTCGCCGTGCTCGCGCACCAGTGCGTCGAGCTTGTGCACGCCGACGCCGTGCTCGCCGGTGCACGTGCCGCCCATCGCGATGGCGCGTTCGCTCACGCGTTGCGCGAGCTCTTCGGCGAGGTGTCGCTCGGTCTTGGGATCGAACAGCACCACCAGGTGGAAGTTGCCGTCCCCCACGTGGCCCACGATCGGCGCGACCAGTCCGATGCGCTGCACGTCGGCGCGCGTCTCCATCACGCAGTCGGACAGCCGGGAGATCGGGACGCAGGCATCGGTGGCGAACGCCTGCTTTCCGGGAATCAGCGCAAGTGCGGCGTAGTACGCATTGTGTCGCGCCTTCCATAGCCGCGACCGATCCTCGGGACGGCTCGCCCATTCGAATGCGCTGCCGCCGTGCTCGGCCGCGATCGCCTGCATGCTGTGCGCCTGTTCCTCCACGCCTCGCTCGGTGCCGTGGAACTCGAAGAACAGCGTCGGCTTCGCCGCGTAGCCTTCGAGCTTCGAGTACTTGATGCAGGCATCCATCTGCACGTCGTCGAGCAACTCGATGCGAGCCACCGGCAAGCCCATCTGCATCGCCACGATAACCGCGTCGACCGCGCTCTTCAGATCGGGAAACTGGCACACGGCCGCCGAGATCGCCTCGGGGATGCCATACAGGCGAAGCTGGATCTCGGTGATGATGCCGAGCGTGCCTTCGGAGCCGATGAACAGGCGCGTGAGGTCGTAGCCCGCGCTCGATTTGCGCGCGCGTCCGCCGGTCTTGATGATGCGGCCGTCCGCGGTCACCACGGTGAGTCCCAGCACGTTCTCGCGCATCGTGCCGTAGCGCACGGCGTTGGTGCCCGATGCCCGCGTTGCCGTCATGCCGCCGATGGTGGCGTTCGCGCCCGGATCGATCGGAAAGAACAGGCCGCTGCCCTTGAGCTCGAGATTGAGTTGCTCGCGCGTCACGCCGGCCTGCACGCGACAATCGAGGTCCTCGGGGTTGATCTCCAGTACGCGATTCATCTGCGAGAAGTCGATGCAAACGCCACCGTAGAGCGCGGCAACATGCGCTTCCAGCGAGGTGCCCACCCCGAACGCGATCACCGGCACGCGCGCCGCATGGCAAAGCCGAACGATCGCTGCGACTTCCTCGTTGCTGTGCGGGTACACCACCACGTCGGGAACGCCGGCATCGGCGAGCCCTTCGCCGTGCCCGTGCTGTTCGCGCACGGCTGCGTTGACCACGGCTCGATCGCCATAGTCTTGCGTAAGCGTGCGCACGAGCGCGTCGACCTGCGCGCTTTCCGGGCGCGGATGCTGAAGCGTTGGACCGCTCATGGACCTGCTCCACAAAGGCCGCGCGGCTCCGAATCGTCGCGGCGCGGCGCGATTCAATCGATCAAAACCGCGGCAGCTCCGCGTGCGCGAGCTCGCCCGCGTGCACGTGCATGCGCCCGAACTCGGCGCATCGTGCAAGCGTGGGCACCGCCTTGCCCGGGTTGAGCAGAGCCTCGTCGTCGAACGCGCGCTTGATCGCGAGAAAGCGTTCGAGCTCGGCGGGCGCGAACTGCGCGCACATGCCGCGCAACTTCTCGACACCCACGCCGTGCTCGCCGGTGATCGTTCCGCCGACCTCGATGCACAAGTCGAGGATGCGGTCGCCGAAAGCAATCGTGCGCTCCTTGTCGCCGGGGCGGTTCGCGTCGAACAGGATCAGCGGATGCAGATTGCCGTCGCCGGCGTGGAACACGTTGGCGCATTCCAGCCCGTATTCCTTCGACCACGCGGCGATCTGCGCAAGCACGCGTGGAAGCGCGCCGCGCGGAATGGTGCCGTCGATGCAGTAATAGTCGGGCGACAGCCGACCGACCGCGGGAAACGCCGCCTTGCGACCCGACCAGTAGAGCAGGCGTTCGCGCTCGTCGCGCGACACGCGGATCTCGGTGGCACCGTTTTCGCGCAGCACGCGCTTGATCTCGGCCATCTCCGCAGCGACTTCGGCCGCCGTTCCATCGGATTCGGCGAGCAGCACGGCGGCCGCATCGAGCGGATAGTTCGCGTGCACGAACTGCTCGACCGCGCGCGTGGCCGGCTGGTCCATCATCTCGAGTCCCGCGGGAATGATGCCGGCCGCGATGACCGCACCGACCGCCGCGCCGGCGCTCTCCAGGTTCCCGAAAGCCGCAAGCGCAACCTGCGCGCATTCCGGCTTGGGCATGAGCTTCACCGTGATCTCGGTCATCACGGCGAGCAGACCTTCGCTGCCGTGGATCAGCGCGAGCAGATCGTAGCCTGGCGCATCGAGCGCCTCGCCACCGAATTCGACGATCTCGCCGGTGATCAGTACCCCGCGCACGCGACGCACGTTGTGCACGGTCAGCCCGAACTTCAGGCAATGCACCCCGCCGGCGTTTTCCGCAACGTTGCCTCCGATGGTGCAGGCGATTTGCGACGACGGGTCGGGCGCGTAGTAGAGGCCGTACGGCGCCGCAGCCTGCGAGATCGCGAGGTTGCGTACCCCGGGCTGAACCACCGCCGTGCGCGCCAGCGGATCGACACCGAGCACGCGATTGAACTTGGCGAGTGAAAGCACGATGCCGCGCGGATCCGGTGTTGCCCCGCCGGACAGGCTGGTGCCTGCACCGCGCGCCACCACCGGAATGCGCGCGGTGTGACAAAGCCGAAGCACTTCCACGACCTGGGCCTCGCTGTCGGGAAGCACGACGGCCCCCGGCTGCTCGCGGAACAGCGTCAGGCCGTCGCACTCGTAGGGGCGCGTCTCCTCCGCCGCGGTGATCAGTGCCTCGGGCGGAACCAGTCGCGCCAGCGCAGAGGTGAAATAGGGGTCGAGCATCGTGGCTCAGGAAGGACCCGCGGACTTGGGCGCGGGCACCGTTTGAAGCATTATTTCACAAAGGGCGCTTCCAGCCTTGTACGAGCGTCATTGGCCGCGACGGCCTGTCCGCGGCACGGTTGCTAGAATGCGCTCCCCGTCCTGGCGGAAAAAACCGATGTTCATGCGACCTCGTCTCCTGGCAGTCTCCGCGGCGCTCGCAATGATGTTTGCAATCGCACTGGCCGCGCAGCCCGCCGCGGCCCAGACGACGCTCAAGATGAACATCGCGCTCGCGCAGAACTCGCACTATGGCGTCGCGATCGACGCGTTCGCGCGCGAGGTCGAAAAGCGCACCAACGGCCGCTACCGCATCCAGAACTTCTACTCCTCGGCGCTCGGCGCCGAACGCGAGTCGATCGAGGGCATCCAGCTCGGCACGCTCGACCTGACCATGACGTCGACAGGGCCGGTACCCAACTTCGTGCCCGAGGTCGCCATCCTCGACATCCCGTTCCTGTTTCGCGATTACGCGCATGCGCGCGCCGTGCTCGACGGGCCGATCGGCAAGGAGCTGCTCGGCAAGTTCGATGCGAAAGGCATCCACGCCCTCGCGTGGGGCGAGAACGGTTTTCGCCACATGACCAACAGTCGTCATCCGGTGAACTCGCCCGACGACTTGAAGGGTCTCAAGATGCGCACGATGGAAAATCCGGTGCACATCCAGGCCTATCGCGCGTTCGGGATCATCCCCACGCCGATGGCGTTCACCGAGGTGTTCACGGCGCTGCAACAAGGCACGGTCGACGGACAGGAGAATCCGGTGTCGGTGATCACCTCCGCCAAGCTCGACCAGGTGCAGAAATACATGACGCTGACCGGTCACGTCTATTCGCCGGCCCTGATCCTCATGAGCAAGGCCAGGTGGGATGCGCTGTCGCCCGGCGACAAGCAGGCCTTCGAGGAATCGGCGCGCGAGGCGGTCAAGGTCAACCGCGCCCGCATCGACGAGGACGAGCGCAAGGGCGTCGCGGAGCTGCGCGCCAGGGGCATGCAGGTGATCGATAACGTCGACAAGGCCAAGTTCCAGGCCGCGCTCGCGCCCACCTTCGCCGATCTCGCCAAGCGATTCGGGCAGGAAAATATTGACCGCATTCGGAACTATCGGACGCCGTAAATGCGTAGTTGGTAGTTGGTAGTTAGTGTGCCCATTCGGGAAGCACTGGCTGGACACGCGCAACTGCTGGGAGCCGGGCCCTTGCGAAGCGCATCGCAGGCACCCTAGCCGCCAACTGCTTGCTATCCGCGCCTTCGGCGCCTCAATGCCCCACTAGCCGCGGCAACCACGTGCTGATCCCCGGCACGACAGTCAACATCAGCAACACCGCAACCTGCGCCCACAGGAACGGCCATAGCTCGCGCACCAGCCGCGGAAGGGGCACCTTCGCCACCACCGAAGTGACGAACAGCAACCCGCCGACCGGCGGCGTGATCATCCCCATCGTCAGGTTGACGATGACGATGATGCCGAACTGCAGGTCGTCGATGCCCAGTTGATGCGCAATCGGTGCGAGGATGGGCACCAGCACGACGATGCCCGGCAGCGGCTCGATGAAAATGCCGAACACCAGCAGCAACACGTTGACCGCGAGCAGGAACGCGATCGGCGAAAGCTGCAGGCCCACGATGTACGCCGAGAGGTCCTGGGGCACGCGCGAAATGGTGAGCACCCACGCGAACGCGGCCGACATGGCAACGATGATCAGCACTGCAGCGGTCATCAGCGCGGACCGCGCGAGAATGCCGGCCACCATCGACCAGCGCAGCGTTCGATAGATCGCGAATCCCGCGAACAGGGCATAGAACACCGCGACCACGCTCGCCTCGGTAGGCGTGAACGCGCCCGACGCGATGCCTCCGAGGATCAGGACCGGCAACGCCAGCGCCGGCAACGCGCGCCAGGTGTTGCGGAAGTATTCGCTCGCCCGCTGCGGCGGGGCCACGCCGCGATAGTCCCGCCGCACCGATGCGAAGTGGTTGAGCGCTGCCATGGCGACCGCAATCAGCACGCCGGGCAGCACGCCGGCGATCATCAGGCCGATCAGGTCGACGTTGGGATAGGCGAGCGCGTACACGATCATGCTGATCGATGGCGGAATGATCGGACCGAGGATCGACACCGCCGCGGTCAGCGCCGCGGCGTACTCGGGTCCATAGCCGTCGGCCTTCATCATGCGGATCATGATGGCGCCCGGTCCGGCGGCATCCGCGAGCGCCGAGCCGCTGATCCCTGAGAAGAACGTGATCGCCAGGATGTTGGTGTGCCCGAGGCCGCCGCGAAAGCGTCCGACGAACTGCGAAGCGAAGCGCAGCAGCACCTCGGAGAGCGCACCGCCGCTCATCAGCTCCGCGGCAAGGATGAAAAACGGCACCGCCATCAGCGCGAAGACGTCGATGCCGCTGAACATGTACTTGGGCAGCGCGATCAGCGGCAACGTGCCGTTGTAGAGGACCGCGATCAAGGTTGCGCCGCCCAGCGCGAAGGCCACCGGTACGCCCACCGCCAGCAGCACGATGCACGCGGCGAAAAGAACCACGCTCATAGGCGTGCCGCTTCGGAATCGAAGTGCGCATCGCTCAGGTGCTCATGGCGCACGATGTAGCCATGCGCCATGAGCAGCAGATGCAGCGCGAGCAGCGCGAAGCCGATCGGCATCGCGAGGTAGACGGCACCCACCGGCAGCTCGAGGACCGGCGTGGTCTGCGCCCACGTGAGCATGGCATAGCGCACGCCGAGCCAGGTCATCACGACGAAGAAGACCAGCAGTAGCGCCACGATCGTCGCGCGGATGAACGGCGCCTGGCGCGGAAAGCGCTCCTGCAGCGTGTCGATGCCGATGTGCGCGCCGTAGCGCAGCACCGGCCCGGCGCCGATGAACGTGAGCCAGATCATGAGGTAGCGCGATGCCTCCTCGGCCCACAGGATCGATTGCCCGGTGGTATAGCGCAGCGCGACGTTCGCGAACACCATCAGCGCCATCGCAGCCAGCATGGCGACGATCGCGAGGCGGTTCGCGCGCATCAGAGCTTGGTCGAATGCGGTCATGAGAGCGGGCGCAGCGGGCGCGGGATTGTCCCATGGGTCCCGTCGTTTCACGGCCACAGCCCTGCCGCCGGCGCGAGCCGCTCGGCAGGCGCGCTTTGAAGCCGGCATCGGCGCATGCCTATAATCGCCCGCACATGGCGGGTCTTTGACGCCGTTATCCCCAATGGAACCGACCGATATCTACGCCAAGACCGAGCTGGGCGTGCAGGAGATCAGGGAGCGCAAGCTCAACCTGCCGATCACCTTGCGCAGCCTGCTGATCCTGGTGGACGGCAACCGGACGGTGTCGGACCTCCTCGAGAAGGCGCGCGCGTTCCGTCTCGACGACCGCGCGCTGGCCGCCCTCGAACGCGGCGGACTGATCGTCAAGCGCTACAGCGCACCTTCGCAAACGCCCGGCGCACCCGCGCCGAGGCCGACCGAGGACCAGGTCGAGCGCTATCTCAAGGCACAGCAGATGATGAGCGACGCGATCAACGCGCACCTCGGCTTCCGCGGCTACGGGCTCATGCTGCGTCTGCAGAAGACCGCGAACGTGCGCGATCTGCACGAGCTGCTACCCGATTTCGCGAAGGCGCTCATCAAGCGCATCGGCATGGACGCCGCAACGCCGGTGGTGTCCGACATCGAGAGGCTGATCAAGGGCTCGTGAAGCGGTCGCGCGGCGCAACGCTACGCGATCGTTCTCGGTGGATCAATCCGGCAAAGCTCGCGAAGCTCAGCACCGCCGCCAGCGCGATGGCCGTTGTCATTGGACGGCTGGTGCCGTCGAAGACGATGCCCACCAGCAGCGCCGTGGTCGATGCGAGCAGGAACTGACAGAACGACAACAGGGCGGCGGCGCCACCCGCGATATCTGCAAACGGCGTCAGCGCTCCGGCCATGGCCTGCGGCATGGTGGTCATCAACGACACCATGTAGGCGAACATCGGAACCACGATCGCCGCCGGATGGTTCACGCCAGCCCACGACAGCGTCGCCATGGCGATGCCGGCGATGAGCATGAGCCATGACGACGCCCGGATCGTGCGGTCGATACCCAACCGCGGTCCGAGCCGGCTCGACAGCAGCGCGCCGGTGATGTTGCCGAGCATGATGCAGGCGAACAGCAACCCGAACTCGCGCTCACTGCGATGCATCACGTCGATGAACACGAACGAGCTTCCGGCGAGAAACGCGAACAGCCCGCCGAAACCGAACGACGCGAGCAGCAGATACCCGACGTAGCGCCGCGATCGCAGCAGGCGCAGGTAGTTCCTGAGCATGATCGATGGCCGCGTGGCGTCGCGATTGCGTGTGCGCAGCGTTTCCGGCAGCGCCGTCAGGACCCAGGCGAGGAGCGCGGCACCGAAAAGGGCGACGAAGGCGAAATTCGCCTGCCAGCCCAGCAGAACGTGCAGCTGGCTGCCGAGAACCGGGGCCACAACCGGCGCTATGCCCAGCACCATGCCCATGAGCGCAAGCAAGTGCGCGGCGCGTTCGCCCGAATAGAGGTCGCGCGCAATCGCACGCGGGACCACCGCCACGGTCGCCATCCCGAGCGCCTGCAGGCCGCGCGCCGCAATGAGCGTCTCGATGTTGCGCGACAGCGCGCAGGCGACCGACGCGACCACGAACAGCGCGAGTCCACCAAGCAACGCGGGTTTGCGCCCGTAGCGATCCGACATCGGGCCGGCGAGCAGTTGCGAGAAGCCCCACACGTACATGTAGAGCGAGAGCGTGAGCTGAACCTTCTCCGCCGATGTTGCCAGCGCGCGCGTCATCGACGGCATCGACGGAAGATAGACGTCCATCGCCACCGGCGCGACTGCGATCAGCGCACCGAGCAGAACAGTCAGCGCCGTATGACCAGGCCTGAGCATGTCTCGAGCGGCACCGCGCGGCACGTCCCAGAGCGCGCCGCGGACAAGATCTCCAGTGGGAGGAACGCGAACAGCACGACCAACACGTGGAGCGCTTTACCTATTGGCCTGTTCTCGCCGGACGATTCCTTTCGGGGGATCGATGAATGCGTCGCCAACCAGCCTCACTTCCCCGCCGGCCGGAACTGCCATGCGAGTGTGGTTTCATCCACGCGCGGCACGTACACGATGCCGTCGCGCGCGGCCCAGGTGTTGACCTGGAAGTGCACCGGGATGATCGCCGTGTCGTTGATGGCAATCTCGGTCGCGCGCTGCAGATACGCCTCGCGCTTGACGTCGTCCACCGTCTGCAGCGCATCCTCGGTGAACGCGTCGACCTTGCCATTGGAATAGCGGCCGCGGTTGGTGCCGCCGAAACCCCGGTCCTTGTTGAAGGTCATCAGCAGGTTCTTGAGTGACGACGAGGCCTCGCCGGTCCCGGTGCTCCAGCCGAGCAGCATCGTGCTGAACTTGAGCTCGGTGGCCTGCGGGAAGTAGGTGGCCGACGGCATCGCGACCACCTTGGTCGGGACGCCGATCCGCGTCCACATCTGCGCAACCGCCTGCGCGATCTTCGAATCGTTGACGTAGCGATCGTTGGGCGTATGCAACGTCACACCAAAGCCTTCCGGCCAGCCGGCCTCGGCCAGCAGCTTCTTCGCGCCTTCGGGATCGTATTTCTCCGGCTTGAGATTCTTGGTCGCCCCGAACAGGAAGTCGGGCACGAGCTGCCCCGCCGGAACCGCTTCGCCTTCCATGATCTTGGCGATCAACGTCGGACGATCGATCGCCTTGGACAGCGCTTTGCGCACCCGCGCGTCCTTGAGCGGATTGCGCTCGAGCGCCTTGCCGTCACGATCGGTGACAAACGGTGAGACGTCCCGATTGCTGTCGAGATGGATGTAGATCAGGCGATCGGCGACCGAGCGATACAACGACAGTCGCTTGTCCTGCTTGAGCCGGGCCAGGTCGGCCGTCGGGACGTTCTCGATCACCTTCACATCGCCGGACAGCAGTGCGGCGACGCGCGCGGCGTTCTGCGGCAGCAGCCGCATGGTCACGTGCTCCCACGGCGTCTTCCCGCCCCACCATCCGTCGAAGCGCGCGAGCTCGATGCGATCGCCCTTGGCGTAGCGGACCAGCTTGTAGGGACCGGTGCCCACCGCAGCCTTGCCGCTATTGAAGTCCTCGGTGGTCGCGTTCTCGAACTTGTGCGAGATGATCGCCACCTGCGTCATGTCGGAAGGCATCAACGGATACGGCGTGGCGGTGTGGAAGCGCACGGTGTAGGGATCCACGGCATCGATTTTCACGATCTGCTTGGTGTAGGCCGTGAACGGCGACGGGCTGTTGGGCACCTTGGGCACGCGCCGGATCGACGCGATCACGTCCTCGGCGGTGAAGTCGCTGCCGTCGTGAAACTTCACGCCGCGCCGCAGCTTGAATTCCCAGGTGGTGGGATCGACGGTGTTCCACTCGACCGCAAGGCTTGGTTCCAGGCGCTCCTTCGGATCGCGCTGCACCAGGAAACCGAAGACGTGGAACGCGATCGCGTTGTTGGGCGTGAGGTTGTGGTACTGCGGATCCATCGAAGTGACGTCGGCGCCGAGACCGATGCTCAGATCGGCCGCGCCGGCGACGCAGGAGGAACAAAGCGAGACGAGAAGGAGAACGGCACGCAGCGAACGCATGAACGAGGCTCCCGGCGGATTTTTGAGCAGGCCGATGACGACGGGCCGCTTCGCGGGCGCCCCGTGGCGTCCGAAGCATAGCGCACTGTGTAACAACCCGTTTCAGGGTCGCCCCAGGGTCAACCGCGCCCTCGTTCGGGGCGTTGTTGGACGTGACGCTGGCGGAACCGCCGGCGCTGCCCGGGGTCCTAGAGAGTTAGAAGGAGGTTATCACCATGCTTCGACGCACCAAGATCGCTGCGACCCTCGCCGCAACGCTGCTCGCCGGGGGCCTTGCACTTGCTCCGTCCGCGCAAGCCTCGCGCGTGGCGTTCGACGTCTCCATCGCGGGGCCAGGGTACGGGATTTCGTACTCCGACGGCCCGCGCTACTACGCACCGTACCGGGGCTACTACGCGCCGGGTTATGTGTACAGCGCACCGCCGGTGGTGTACCCGGCGCCGTATTACTACGGGCCGCGAGTCGTTTACAGCGCGCCGTACTACTACGGTCCGCGTTATGTCGTCCGCTATCATCCGCATTATCACCACGGTCACTGGTAGACGGGTCACTTTTTGCAGCGCCAGAAGACCGCCGAACGGCGGTCTTCTTGTTTGTGCGTTCAATCGACGTCGCAAGCTCTGAAGGTGCGCACCGCTCACGACGCAAGGCGCTCGACCGCGTTGCGCTGAACACGGCGCCGCGCAGCGCTTTTCAGGCCTGCGGGTAGTTCGCCCGCTTGCGCGCTGCCGACGCAAGGCCGCGCAGATGGGCGATCGACAACCAGGTGCCGATGTCGCGCTGCGCAGCTTCCCAGTACGGCATGGCGTCGAGAAAACGCCGCCTGCCGGCTGGGGTGAGACGCGCAACGCGGGTGCGACGATCGTCTCCGGGCGCGACCACGACCCAGCCGGCTGCGCGCAGCTTGTTCACGGTGCGCGACAGCGTGGTCTGATCGGTTTGCGTCACGCGCTCGAGTCGTGCCAGCTCGACCGGCTCGCACGCCAGGATGGCCCACATGAGAGCGAGCTGGCTCGCACGAACCTGTGCCGGCTTCAACGCGTCGTCGTAGATCGATCCCACCACTCGTCCGAGCATGCGCAGGTTGGCGAACGCGCAATCCACCCCCTGGCTCGCGTAACGCGCGAGGATCGCGGGGTCGGGTACGCGATCGACGCGCGCGGACGGCGCGCGCCGAACCGTCTTGGTCGAACGCGAGATCCTTCTGCTCGGGGATGAAGGCATCGTGATCCGGCCGCAGGGCAAAACATGCACGTGCATGTAACTCGGCACCATAGCGCGATCGCGCCTGCTCCGCAACCGGCGGCGATCCGCATCAGGCGCCGCGGTAACGGATGCGATAGACCGCCCCGACGCGCTCGTCGGAGACCAGCAGCGATCCATCGCTCGCGACCAGCACATCCGCGGGCCGGCCCCAGGCGTTCTCGCCTTCCAGCCAACCCTGCGCGAACGGCTCGTAGCTCACCGGGTGCCGCTGCGTGTCGAGCTTCACCAGCGTCACCCGATAGCCGCTCTTGCGGCTGCGATTCCATGATCCGTGCTCCGCGATGAAGATCTGATCGCGATAGGCGGATGGAAACTGCGTGCCGGTGTAGAAGCGCATGCCGAGCGCTGCCACGTGAGCGCCGAGCTTCTGCGCCGGCGGGGTGAACTCGCTGCACTTGCGCTTGCGGCCGAACTCGGGGTCGGGGACATCGCCGGCGTGACAGTAGGGAAAGCCGAAGTCGAGGCCAGCGCGCGTCGCATGGTTCAGGGTATCCGCGGGAACGTCGTCGCCCATCAGATCGCGGCCGTTGGTCGTGAACCAGAGCTCACGCGTCTTCGGGTCCCAGTCGAAGCCCACCGAATTGCGCTCGCCGCGAGCGTAGGGCTCGATGCCGCTGCCGTCGGCGTTCATGCGCATGATGACCGCGTAACGATCGCGATCGGGGTCGCAAACGTTGCAGGGCGCGCCGACATTGACGTACAGCTTGCCGTCGGGACCGAACGCGATGTACTTGCGCCCATGGTGCGCATCGTGCGGGAGCTTGTCGGTCACCAGCACCGGCCGAGCCGGCTCGCCGTTCGGATGCGACATGACGTTGTCGATGCGCGCGATGCGATCGACCGCGCCCACATAGAGCGCTCCGTCGTGGAAAGCGACGCCGCCGGCATCGTCGAATCCGCTCGCCACGACGACGACGCGAGTCGCGCCATCGCCGCGCGACCCCGGGACGATGGCGTACACGCGACCGTCGCTCGAACCCACGAAGACCACGCCGTCGCGTCCCAACGCCAACGCACGCGCGTTGGGCACGCGCGCGAGCACGTCGATCGCGAAGCCCGGTGGCAGCTTGATGCGATCGAGCGGCGCGTCGCGTTGTGCGGCGGCGGAGCCCGACGTTGCAACGACGAGCGCTGCGTATACCCACATCAGGACCTGTTTCATCGGCAATACCCGTTCGTTGGTCGACCACGGGGGACGGCGCACCGCCGTTGGATCGCGCGCGCACGTCGCAGTTCGGCCACCGGAGGCTATGACCGGTCTACGCCCGCCAGTGCTATGCTCTATGCTTGAACCTGTATTGCACGAGCCGGCCATGAACGCACCTGCCACGATACGCGAAGTCGATCCGGCGCCCGTGAGCCAGGAACCGTCGGCGCGCGCGCTCGACATGATCACAAGGCTGGTCGGGTACGACACGACCAGCCGCGATTCGAACCTGGCGCTCATCGACTGGGTGCGCGGCTACCTCGAGGGATTCGGCGCGGCCACTACGCTCACTTTCAACGACGAGCGCAACAAGGCGAACCTGTTCGCAACCCTGCCGGCGCGCGACGGCAACCGCACGAGCAACGGCATCGTGCTTTCCGGGCATACCGACGTGGTTCCGGTCGACGGCCAGCCGTGGGACAGCGACCCGTTCAAGGTGACGCGCAAAGGCGATCGGCTATACGGTCGCGGCGTCACCGACATGAAGAGCTTCTCGGCGATCGGCCTTGCCTGGGTGCCCGAGTTCCTGCGGCGCGGGCTCGCGCGCCCGCTGCACTTCGCGCTGTCCTACGACGAGGAGATCGGCTGCATCGGCGTTCGCCGGCTCATCGCCGACATCGTCGCGCGCGGCATCCGGCCGGCCGGCTGCATCGTCGGTGAACCGACCGGCATGCAGCTGGTCGTGGCGCACAAGGGCAAGATGAGCTGGCGCTGCCGGGTGCGCGGCCTCGAGGCGCATTCATCGCTCACGCCGAAGGGCGTCAATGCGGTGCAGGTCGCGTGCAAGATCGTGTCGTACATCACCGATCGCGCGCGCGGGTTTCGCGACGCCGGACGGCGCGACGCCGCCTACGACGTTCCCTATACCACCGTGCACGTCGGCATCATCCAGGGCGGCACGGCGCTCAACATCGTGCCGCGCGATTGCCGCTTCGAGTTCGAGACGCGGCACCTTCCGCTCGACGACCCGCTGCGGTTCTTCGACGACGTGCGCGCCTATGCGCGCTCGCTGTTGCCCGAGATGCACGCCGTCGATCCCGACACCTACATCGAGTTCGACCATCTCTCGACGCTGCCCGGCATGGATGCCGCCGCGGCGACCGAGATCAGCGAGCTGGGCAAGGCGTGCAACGGCACGCATCATTTCGGCAAGGTGTCCTTCGGCACCGAGGCGGCGTTGTTCCACGACGTCGACGTGCCGACGGTCATCTGCGGACCCGGCCACATCGAGCAGGCGCACCAGCCCAACGAGTGGGTGAGCTTCGAGCAGCTCGTGCGCTGCGAGGCGTTCATGGCGCGTCTCGCCGATCGCATCTGCCAGAGCTGAAGTCCAGGCGCAACGTGGCGAGCACGAGCAGGGGCCGCATCGAGTCGGTTGCGCTCGGCGTTCCGATCCCCGAGTTGCGCGACTGGGCGGTCGGCAACACCGGCGTGCGCTACGTGTGGAGCTTCGCCTCGCGCACGCCGGGTCCGCGCGTCACGCTGCAGGCGCTGACGCATGGCAACGAGCTGTGCGGCGCGATCGTGCTCGACTGGCTGATGCGCGAAGCGCTGCGGCCGACGCGAGGCGTGCTCAACATCGTCTTCGCCAACGTCGCGGCCTACGACAGCTTCGATCCCTCCGATCCGTTCGCCTCGCGCTGCATCGACGAGGATTTCAATCGCCTGTGGTCGGAGGACCAGCTCGATGGCACGCGACGCTCGTGCGAGCTCGCGCGTGCGCGCGAGCTTCGCCCGTTCTACGACGCGACCGACTACCTGCTGGATCTGCATTCGATGACCGACGCTGCGCCAGCGCTCACGCTCGCGGGCCGTCATCCCAAGGGAGTGCAGTTGGCGAGGGGTGTGGGCACGCCGCAGATGATCGTCATCGACGCCGGGCACCGCGCCGGCAAGCGCCTGCGCGACTACGCGTTTTTCGACCAACCCGACGATCCGCGCGCCGCGCTGCTGGTGGAATGCGGGCAGCACTGGGAGCGCAGCTCGGTCCATGTCGCGAAGCAGACCACCTTGCATTTCCTGCGCCATCTCGAGATGGCCGACCGCGGGTTTCTCGAGCAGCACATCGATCCCGCCCCGCTGCCGGCGCAAACGGCGATCGAAGTGACCGACGCGATCACCATTCGCAGCGACCGCTTCGCCTTCATGTTGCCGGTGAGCAATCTCGGCTCGATCCCCAAGGCCGGAACGCTGCTCGCGCGCGACGGCGACACGGAGGTACGCACGCCGCACGACGACTGCCTGCTCATCATGCCCACGCGCAGGCCGCGTCCCGGCGAGACCGCGGTACGACTCGCACGGGTGGTTGGGTAGCTGCGGCGAACGAGCCACGGCGAGCGGGGCGTGCACAATCACTTGCTCGCGCGTGAAGCAGCAACGACGTCGAGGGCTTCCTTCACCAGTGCGTCACCTATCGCCGCTCGCCACTTCTCGACCACGGGCGCAGCGGCGGCACGGAACGCGTCGTGTTGCGCGGCGGAGAGTCGCTGCACCGTCATGCCCTGGCGGCGCAACTCGACCAGAGCATTTTCCTCCTCGTTGACCAGATCGACCTCGCGCGCGATCTGCTGAGCGTCGGCGAGCGCCTTGTCGCGCTGCTGCTGCGTCCAGCGGTCCCACACCGGGCGTCGCACCGCGTACAGCGCCACGTCGGCGACGCCACCCCAGTGCAGCAGGTATTTGAGACCAAGCGCGCCGAGGCGGGCATTGGCGAGCGTCGAGGCGAGTCCTTCCTCGCCATCGAGCTGTCCACCGGACAGGGCCCCCTGTGCTTGCGCGAAGCCGAGCGACTGGTAGCGCACGCCCAGCGCCGCGTAGAGATCGAGCAGCATCGGATACGCGGCCACGCGCAGGCGCAGGTCACGCAAATCGTCGGGCGCACCGCGCGGTCCGTTGCGGACCGCGATGTCGCGATAGCCTATGGGCGCGAAGGCAAGCACGATCACGCCGCGCGCATCGGCTTGCGCGATGATCGCGCGTTGCACGTTGGGATGCGCGACGAGCGCGCGCAGTTCTGCCGGATCGCCTGCGATCCACGGCAGGCCATACACGCCAAGGCCGGGAACCTGCGTTGCCCATGCGAGCGCAGAGCCGAGCGCGAGATCCGCAGCGCCGTCGCGCAGCGCGATGAACTCGCGCGACGGATCGCGTTGCGCGAGCGCCGCGCCCGGGTGGACATTCACCGGGATCCCGTCGGCGACCAATCGCTCGGCCCAGCGCGCGGCCGCGCGACCCAGCGGCAATGCCTGCCCCACCGATACCGAAAGCTTCAGCGCCTCGGCCGGCGCTTGTGCCCCGGCGCTCGACGCGATGAGCGCGACGAGCATCAAGGCCAACGTCAACGTGCGCGGGTATCGCCGGGTCCGCAACATGCGAGCAGTCTACTTGCGCGTAGGGCCGATGCTCACGGGCGTGTCCCGCCGCCGGCATCGGCGCCTGGATGATGGAATGAGCGAGGTCGAAGCAACGTAGCGTGAGATTCTGGCTCATGAACCCACGGTCGCGAAGCCCACGCATCGAACGCGATGTTCGACAGCGCTGGTGGTGAGCATGTTCACTTCGTCGTGAATTTGCTTCGCGGCCTCACGGCGCGTCGTACCAGTAGCGCCGATCGACCCATCGTGCCGAGCGCGCAACGACAGGGGCATCGCCGCCGACGATGAAGGTGAGCGCGCCATCGTAATCGGTGCGCCAAAGCCTGGCGCCGTGATCGGCATAGCGCTGCACGATGTCGGCCCGCGGGTGACCGAAGCGATTGCGGTATCCATTGGCGAAGACGGCGTCCGCCGGATGCACGGTTGCGACGAACGACGCGGTGGACGAGGTCCGCGATCCGTGATGCGGAACGACCAGCACGTTGGCCGCAAGCCACGCCGGGTGGTAGCGCAGCAAGTCGGCCTCGCTGCGGGCTTCGATGTCTCCGGTAACCAGCGCGCTGGCGCGCGCAGCGTCGATGCGCAGCACGCAGGATAGGTCGTTGGTCTTGAGTCCTTCGACGCCATAGTTCGCCGGCGGCGGATGAAGCACGGTGAAGCGCACGCCGTCCCAATCCCATTGCTGACCCGCCACGCAGCGAAGCGTCTGCGCCGATCGCCGCGCCTGCAGCATGAGCTCGTGGTCGTAGCGCAGCGACGAAACGAAGGTGCCGACAGGAACTGTCGCAAGCAGCGATGCGGCCCCGCCCGAGTGATCCAGATCCTGATGGCTCACGACCAGCGCATCGAGATGCGTGATCCCGCTGGCCCGCAGGAAGGGCGCGATGATGCGGCCGCCCGCATCGGCGTTGGGACCGTAGCGCGCGCCGGTGTCGTAGACCAGCGCGTGAGTCGCGGTACGCACGACCACGGCGAGGCCCTGTCCGACGTCGAGTACGGTGATCACCGCTTCGCCGGGCGACGGCGGCAACGGCTTCACCAGCGCGAGCGGCGCAAGCCAGCACACGCCGAATACGCGTCCGGGCATTCCGCGCGGCGCCAGCAGCCAAACGATGCCGATCATCGCAACCGCCACGACCCAGCCGGGCGGCGCATGCGACGCCCACGTCGCTGCCGGCCAGGTCGCGAGGTACTCGAGGAATTTCATCAATGGCACCAGCGCGGTATGCGCGATCCGCCATGGAAGGTCGATCGGGAGGGCGATACCGGCGAGCGCAAGCGGAACGATGCCGAAGGTGACCGCGGGAATCGCGACCGCATTGGCAACCACCGAGACCAGCGAGACTTGCTGGAACAACGCAAGCGTGCCGGGCACCAGCCCTACCGTCACCACCCATTGCGCGTGTGCGCCTTCGCGCAGCGCGCCTTGCAGGGTTGCGATGCGGGAGCCGCCGCGCCGCTCTCCGATGCGCCCGCTCCCGGCGTACAGCAGCAGCCCCACCGCGCCGAAGGACAACCAGAATCCAGGCGCAAAGCTCGCCCATGGATCGAGAAGCAGCACCGCTGCGAGCGACCACAGCCATACGACACTTGAGGTCCCGGGCCGCGCAAGCCACAACCCGACGGCGGCGACGCAAAGCATCGCGAGCGTTCGCATCGCAGGCACCTCCGCGCCGGCAAGCAGGACGTACGCGAACGCGAACAGCACGCCACCCGCGAGGGCGACCTTGCGTGCGGGAATGCGTGAGGTCAGTCGGATGATGCGTCGCGCGAGGAGCAGGATCGCACCGGCCGCAAGGGTGGCGAAGGCGGTGACGTGCAATCCCGAGATCGAGATGAGATGCGACACACCGGTCCGATTGAATGTTTGCCACTGCGATTCCGGGATCGCGCGCTGGTCGCCGATGGCGAGCGCGACCAGCACGCCGGCGTACGGTGCATCGGGCAGCGCGGCGAGGATGCGCGCGCGCACGCGTTCACGCGCGCGTTGGACGTAATCGCCCGGTCGACCGGCGAAAGCGTCGATGCGCGTCGGCGCTGCATCGGCACGAACGTACCCGGTTGCGCGCAGGCCGTGCTCGAGCAGCCACGCCTCGAGATCGAACCCCGCTCCATTCACATAGCCGTGCGGCCGGCGCAGACGCACCGAAACTTCCCATCGTTCGCCTGCGTGCACTTGGGGTGCAGGGGAAGCCTCGTCGCGCCCTGCGTACCATCCGAGCGACACGCGCGACGGCACCACGGCGTCGGGCGTCAGCACGCGTTCGACCGAGAACGCGAACTGTGCGCCTTGCG
>DATKLH010000123.1:0-2109 GCA_035542515.1 Casimicrobiaceae bacterium | reverse complement strand
GTGCGCGTTCGCAAAGCGTCGGTCATGTCTCGACGTCGCGCAGCGTCCTGCGTACGACGGTGAGGTTCGCATGACGGACCAGCGGCGCAAATCCGTGTCGCAGGAACAGCTCGAGCGGTCCGTGATAGTGGCCGGTCGCCTTCGCGCTGCCTTCGGGCGTGTTGAACGGAAACGCATCGACGATGCGAATGCCGCGCGCAGCAAGATCGTCGAGCGCCCCGGCGAGCAGTGCGGCGGCGACGCCGCGACGCCGCGATTCCGGCGCGACGACGAAGCACACGATGGCGGCGGCTTCATAGGCAGGCACCGGCAGAGGCGGTGGCGCGATCTCCATGCGCGCGAAGCAATGCACGAGCTTGTTCAGCGGCTGCGCATTGAGCCAGCCGCAAACCGAATCCCCGTCGTAGGCGAGATACCCCTGCATCTCGCCGGTCGCGATGCGCGCATCCATCGCGAGTCGATTGGCACGGCCGTCGAGCGCGCTCCACTCGATCGCTTTGGGCACGTGGTAGAAGTGGCAATAGCAGCTCGCCCATTGCGGATTGTCGGAGAAGGCACGCCCGCGCTCGTGGTCGAAAAAGCGCAGGTAGTCTTCGCGCCGCGAAGCATCGAGCGGCATGACGGTCAGAGGCGAAGCGTCCGGCATGCACGCATGATCGCATGCCTGCGCGATGCGAGAAAATCTGGCGCCGCAGGTCGCGCGCAGAACGCGGCCTTGCGCGTCAGCAAGGTTTGTCGGTCGTAACGCCGTCAGCGAATCGACATCGATGCGCTACGCTGCAGAGGCTTCCGCGACGTGTCGCGGCGCTGCTTGGAGCACGCGCTGCATCTCCGCCAATCCGCACCTCACTCGCCGGCGAGTTGGGCGCGGGCGTGTCTAACGCCCGGCCTTGATCTCCGTCCACAGCTTGTTGCGCAGGCGGCGCTGCGCGACGGTCAGGTCCTTGAGCTGCTCGAGCTTGGGCTGGTATTCCTTGGGCGGAAACACGGCGGGCAGCTTGGTGAGCTCGGGCTTGATGTACTTCATCGCATCGATGTTCGGATTGCCCGAACCGATGAGGTTGGTGAGCTCGGAGGAGTTCTTCCCGTCGAGCATGAAGTTGATGAACATGAGCGCGAGATCGGCTCGCGGCGCGCCTTTCTGGATGACCATGTTGTCGACGGCGAGCACCGCGCCCTCCTTGGGCAGCCCCTGGAGGATGTGGAACGGGCGCCCCGCGGCTTGCGCGTCCTGGTTCGCCTGGAAGATGTCGTTGCTGTATCCGTGCACCAGCCAGATGTTGCCGACGGTCAGCTCCTTGATGTACGACGAAGCGTTGAACGCGGCCCAGTACGGCTTCGCCTTGTTGATCGTCGCCACCGCCTGCTCCCAGTGCTTGGGATCGGTGTCGTTGGCGGAATAGCCGAGGTACTTCAGGGCCGCGGCGAAGAGCTCGTTGGCGCTGTCGAGCACCGTGACGCGTCCCTTCACCTTCTCGAGGTACTTGGGCTCGAAGATCACCGCCCAGGTGTCGGTGGGCAGGCCGAGCTCCTTGATCTTCTGATCGTTGTAACCGATGATCGTCGTCGACATCGCGTAGGGGACCGAGAACTTGTTGCCCGGATCGAACGGCGTGTTGAGGTACGCCGGATCGACGTTCTTGATGTTGGGCAGCTTGGCCTTGTCGAGCGGCATCAGTTGATTGCCGCGGATCAGCGCCTGCACCGCGTTGCTGGTCGGCACGAGCACGTCGTAGCCCTTGGCGCCCGCCGCGAGCTTCGCAAGGAGCTCCTCGTTGTCCGAGTAGTAGGTCTGCACGACCTCGCATTTGCAAAGGTCCTCGAAGCGCTTGACCGTCTCAGGCGCGATGTAGTTGTTCCAGTTGTAGAGGTGAAGCTTATCCTTCGCGGCGAGCGCGGGCGCGCTGCACAGCGCGACGACGGCAAGCGTGGCGAGGAGGGCAGGCAAGCGCTTCATGACGGGTTCTCCTAGTGTCGTGTTCCGTAAATGGCTTTACATATCGAGTGCATGGTCTAGAGTGTATTGAGACCATGAGGGGAGCGCTCGATGGCCAACACAGGCAGACCCGCGAAGGAACTGGTTGTGACTGCAGATGACCGTGTTCAACT
>DATKLH010000122.1:0-11101 GCA_035542515.1 Casimicrobiaceae bacterium | reverse complement strand
TTGCCAACGGCGCGCCGATCCGGCTGCGCGTGGAGCGCCAGCTCGGCTACAAGCACGCGAAGTACGTGATGCGCGTCGAGGCGGTGGAGAGCTTCGACGACATCCATGGTGGCAACGGCGGTTACTGGGAGGACCAGGGCTATCAGTGGTATGCGGGAATTTGAGAAGCGACCCAAGCTTCGCGATCCGGCACGCATAGTGGCTGCTGCCTGCGTTGGATCGGATCGCACGATACTTGGGTCCGGATGAAGTCGGCGCGGAAAGCTCGGGGCGGCCCGTCGCTTTCCTCGCGCCAAGCGCAGGCAGAAACGAGCGAGCATCGACGCACCGCGATTTGCCTTGGTCGGCCTTGCGCGAATTGCACGATCGGTTCGACAACAAGCCAAGCGCGATCGAGACGGCAAGCGGCGTGGCATGTCGACGATGTCAATCGTGGCGTGCCGTGGTCGTCTTGGCTTGCGGTTCGACCACGTCCCTCTTGATCACACGCAAGCCCCGTGCGCTTTTTCCCTCCGCGATCGGTCGTTCGGCGATAGGCTCCCAAAGCTCCCTTCGGTGATTTGCCGTTCTGCTCCTATGCGCCTGCTCCCTTGTGCATTCGCCGCAATCCTGCAGGTCGTCGTCGCCAACGCGCACGCTCAACCGGTGACGGCGACTCTCACGCTGCCGAACGTGAGCGGCAGCGTTGTCGACCCGACTGTCGGATCGGTTCCGTTCGCAGCGCCGTCGCTTAGCGTGATCGGCCACGGGGACTTGAGTCAGCTGGCCAGCCCGGTACCTGCTTCATGGAGCTTCGAGGGACCTCTGACAGTAGTCATTCCTGGACTACCGGCCACGACGGTTGCGGGATCGCGAGTGGGCTGGGACTTCAACCCCGCTGCTCCGATCGCGATGGTTCCCGTGCCCCTGTTCAAGTTCTCATGGCCGGGGGAAGGAGGTCCGGGCATCGTGGACTCGGTGGAAGCGACGGTTCCGGGGCTCGTCGGCTACCAGTTTCAAACGCCGTTCAACGGGTCGAATCTCGCCGCGCAAACGATTACGCGCGACCCGCACTTCATCTCCTCGTATCAGGTGACGTTTATCCTGAGCGATGGTCGCCAGGTCCATGCGACTTCGCTCACCAATTCCGCCACGGTCACGATTGCGCGCGACGCAGTGCCGGCGTCCGCCGCGAACGTACCCGCGCTTTCGCCGGCGATGCTGGGATTGCTCGTGGTTCTGTTGCTCGCGTCGCCGCTTGTAGTGCTGCGTAAGACTCACGCGAAGCGGAAAGCCCTGACGGCGCGGCGCTGACACACAGTTGCCGGCTCGCGATCGCCGCACAACTGCGCAAGCGAATCGAATTCGGCTGTCGCGCGTGGTTCGCCCGTTTAACTGAACACGCCGTGGAGGAACCACTCCCCGTCATCGGTCCCGTAGCGATGATCGCGGTAGATCCACATCACTTCACCCTCGGGCGTTTCGGCGACGAAATAGTCGCGCTTGTAATCGCGCCCGTCCCACCAGCCCGATTCGATGCGCTCCGGTCCGTCGCGCAGGATCCATGGACGAGCCTGCAGCCATTGCGCAAGCGGCTGCGGCTCGGAAAGCATCCACACGGGACGCGGCGCGACCGGTAACGGAGCCGGAGCCGGAGGCGATTTGCGACGACTCGCCGCGCGCGCACGTTGCGTCGTGTCGACGTGCGCATCAGCACCGGTTGGGCGCTCGTCCTTGACGACACCCGCGAGCTCGGGGCGATGCTCTGCGACCGACGCGAGCAGCGCGACGGCCGCGTCGCCCAGTCGCGCGCGCAATCGGTCGATGAGGGGCACGTCGCTGCGACTCGCTTCATCCTCGGGAAGCAGGCCGAGGTTGCGTCCGGCCAGCGGTGCCGTCGCTTCGGTTCGCAGCGCGATCGATTCCACCGGCGCAGGCAATGCAACGCGCTCCAGCCGTTCGCGCAGCACACCGTTGAGGTGAGCCGGTGTGCGCGAAGCCCCGGCGAGTGCGAAGGGCACCTCGGTCGCCGACGTGCCTCGCTCGCGCACGTAGCGTTCGTGAATCAGACTCAGCGACAAGCGCGTCGTGCCCAGACCGCGTGCATGAAGCCACGCGCAAAGGTCGTGTACCAAACGATTGGCCGCGAAGCCGAGCGCCTGCGTATCCTCCACGGGCGCGGGCAGCGTGAGGTTGCGTTCGAAACGGGGCGGAGGCAGGTACGCAGGCCTCGGATCGGGTATCCGACCCAGCGCGCGGTCGAGTGTGTCGACGATCCCGGTTCCGAACCGGCGTGCCATGCCTTCGCGCGGCAATCGCACGACCTGTCCGAGGGTTTCGATGCCCGCCGAATGCAGCGTCTCGAGCATGCCTGCATCCCAATCGAGCAACTTGAGAGGCAGGGGCTCGAGCGTGGCGCGAAGATCGCGCAAGCGCTCGATGGGCGTGCCGAGGTTCGCGCGCGCCAGAAGTTGCGCGCCGAGCGGAGTGGGCGCCACGGCGCAGCGCACCGCGTAACCCTGCGTCGCGATGCGCGCGCGCAAGGCCGCGGTGAGTCGCGCCAGCCCGCCAAACAGCTTGATGCTCGCGCCGATTTCAGCGATCACCGCGCACGGCGCCGCGATGCTGGCGTTGGGCGTGAACGCCAGCGCACAGGTTGCGATCTCGGCGAGTGCCGCGGTTTCCGCAACGGGATCGCGATCGCGCATGGCGAGCTCGGGCGCGAGCGCCAGCGCCGCGGAGATCAACTGATCACGACGGATGCCGGCACGCCGTGCCGCGACGTTGGCCGCGACCACGCGTGGATAATGCCCGCCGCTCGCGACGACGAAAGGACGCTCGTGCTGCTCGCTGGACCACGCGCGCGCATAGACGTCGAGCGCGAGCGAAGGGAAGTGGAGGGCGAGGAACAGCATTACAGGGACGACAAGAACGCGATCGGGGGTTGGGGGGGCTAGAGTGCCTCCGATGACGATCGCGTCGATGCGTGCATTCACCACGACACGTTTGTGGGGCTGCGCTGCCGCTTGCTAGTCCCTAACCCCCCGTCCCTGATCCCGCTTTTTTGCGATTCACCCGCCAAATCTGCTCCTCCGAATACCCGAGCTCGGTCAGCTCGGCAGCACGCAAATGCGCTTCGTTGGCGCAGAAGAATTCGTCGAGCTGGGGCGGCGCGACGTCGGTTCCGGCGAGCATCGCATGGACCTGGCCGCGATGATGGATCTGGTGCTCGAACAAATGCGCGAGCAGGCGCGTGACCGTTTCGTACTGCACGCCGACACGCCGCATCACCGCGACGCCTTGCTCGAGCTCGCCATCGTCGAGCGATTCGCACAGCTCGATGAGCCGTCGGTCGACCGCGTGCTGTGCGGCCGACAGCTCGGCACAGGTGTCGAACGGCTGCTCCGGATCGAAAAAGCGTCGCGGTTCGCGCTCCACCGGCTCGTTGCGCCGCCAGTGTTCGAGCGCATCGACGTAATACCAGTCGACGGTCACGATGTGGTTCAACGTGGCCTTGATCGAAGGAAAGAAGCTCGTGCGCGTGGCGACGAAGTCGGGTTGCGACAACTGGCCGCAGGCCTTCAGCAGCCGATGGTTGGCCCACGCGTTCTGGTAGGCCATGGTGGCGAGATGATGGGACAGAGTCGGCATGATGTGGGCGAGGGGTGATAAGGCGATAGGCGATGGGCGAGGGGCGATAGGCGATAGACGATAGACGATAGGCGATAGGCGATAGGCGATGGGCGTCTGTGCGCATCGATCTCTATTCGTTTCGCTGTTTGAAGTCGCCTGATATCTTTTCTCGGCAGAAGCGATTGCATTTCCCATCGCCGATGGCCTGTCGCCTATGCCTTCAATGTTCGGCAGAAGCGACTGCCTATTCCCATCGCCGATCGCCTATCGCCCATTCTCGGCAGAAGCGATTGCATTTCCCATCGCCTATCGCCCTCAATGTTCGGCAAAGCGACTGCATATTCCCATCGCCGATCGCCTATCGCCCATTGTCGTCAATGCTTCGCCCCCACCCGCCGCCGCGGTTGCGGCCCCGGTGCGCCGGCGCTGGTGCGCGGATCGTGCGGCGCGGGACGCAGAACGTCGACTCGCGCGGGTGCTCCCTCGGGTAGCGCGAAGGTCGGTGCGCCGGATGCTCGATCCAGGTTCACGACGATAGGCTGCGGGAGCTCGGCACCGCGTCGCTTGAGCACGCGGATGGCGAGACCTCCATCGTGCGGAGCGAGCGCGAGCCGCAGCGCCGCCGCTTGCGCATGACCGTGCTGACCCGGCCGTCGCCACAACATCGCCCATGTGCGACCTTCGCGCGCCGCGACCTGCAGGCGCCGCAGGCAGCGTTCGTCATGAGTGGCGAGCCACGCAAACGCCGCACCGCATTCGGGTGCGCGCAGCGACTGCTCGTAGGCCCACAACGCTTCCTTCGCGTCGCGGCAACGCACGATCAGAAGCCGGGTCAGATCGAGCCCGGCCGCGGCGAGCGCGGGTGCATAAGGTCGATGTGGCGGCGCGATCCATACCACGTCGCGTCCCTGCGCCTGGACGTTTTTCAGCGCCGGCAGCGTCAGGCGCATTTCGCCTATGCCTTCACGCGTCAGCAGCACTTCGGTCAGTGCGGCCTGGGGCCAGCCGCCTCCGGGCAATACGCGATCGAGTACGGGGAATCCGGACGACAACGCAGCCGGCTCGGGCGCGCAATCACTGCCGCGCCAGATCGCGGGATGGCCGAGGACGCTCGCCAGTGCTGCGGAGTCGCGCATGAAAAAGCGAGAAGGGAAAACGAAAAGCGGGATGGGGGATCAGGGGTTAGCGTGCGGTCGTCCACCGGTCATGGAGATGGCGTTCAGCGCAACGTTCACTTCGGCACGCTGCCCCTAATCCCTAATCCCTAGGTGCCCGTCATCGCCCTGAAGCGCCGGTCGATCTCCTCGGGCGAGACGTCCTCCACGTGCGTCGCGAGCGACCACACGTGGCCGAACGGATCGACGAGTATTCCGTTGCGATCCCCGTAGAACTGGTTCGCGACGGCTCGCTTCACCGTGGCTCCCGCGGCGATCGCGCGATCGAACACTGTATCGACGTCGCGCACGTACACGTGCAGGCTTACCGGCGAGCCGCCAAGGTTGTGCGGATCGGGATAGCCGTCCATGCCGTCGGCCAGCATGATCAGCGAATCGCCGATGCGCAGCTCCGCATGCCCGATGCTGCCGTCGGGCGCGTTCAATCGCAGCACCTCGGTGGCTTCGAACGCACGCTTGTAGAAATCGATGGCGAGCTTCGCCGGACGTACGATCAGGTAGGGAGTGACGGTGGAGTAACCGGCGGGAATCGGTTCGACGGCCATGCGCGAGCTCCTTGCGTGAAGTGATGAACGCCGTGTTCCGGGCTTTCGGCGCGCCGGAGCGACGGCCGGCGGGCGCTATTGCGCCGGCCAGTGGCGCGCAAACACCGCCGACACCGACGGCTGCGCTTCGATGCGCGAAAGCGTTGCGTGGAATTCGGGACGATGCGCTTGCAGATGCGCGCGCGTGCCCGACCATTTGGACACCACCGCAGCGAGCAGATCGAGCGCGCCGATACGCTCGCCAGTGAGCCACGGTTGCGGCTTGAAGAGATCGGCGAACATCTCCCAGTGCTTGTGCAAGCGCGTGCGCGTACCGGCGCGGATGCTCTTGTGCACCTCTTCGCTCGTGCTGTCGCACCAGCGCTCGGGAAAATCGATGATGCTGATCGCCGCATAGCAATTGGCTGCGATGAACACCAGACCGCGCAACACCTGCGCGCGTTGCGAGATGTCGCGTGGCAGCAGGCCGCTGTCCGGCCATGCCTCGCCGAGGTGCATCAGGATGGCTGCACTTTCCGAAAGCGCGCTGCCGTCGGGCAGCACGAGCGTCGGAATCTGTCCGAGGGGATTGATGTTCAGCAGTGCGTCGAACGCTTCATTGGGTTCCCACGAAGCGGTTTCGACGACGCGAAACGGCGCGCCCGCAAGCGTCAACGCCGCTTCGGTGGATGCCGACCCGGAGCCTTTCTTGCCATAGAGCGTGTACATGAAGGTCCTCAACCGGTGAGTCCGACGCATCGCCGCGAAGTTCCTGCGTTCGAGCAATCTTCGATGTGGCGGCAGGGGATGTGCGGCGCTGCATGCTCGATGAAGCAATGCAGGGAGAAAAGAAATCCGGACTCCGCGTGCGCGGGTCCGGGAAGCTCAGGCAGAAGCTTGCACATGCTGGATGAAGGAAGTGACATGCGCGTTGCAGCAGGGGGTCGGGCACGCGCTTGCGTCACCATTCCTTGCTGTTGCGGACCAGCCCGACGGCGAGCCCTTCGATGGCGAAGCTCGCGCGGCCGGCCTCGACCACGATCGGCTGGAACGCATCGTTCTCGGGCATCAGCACGATGTCGCGGCCGCGGCGCTTGAGACGTTTCACGGTGACCTCGTCGTCGACGCGAGCCACCACGATCTGGCCCGATCGCGCCTCTGAAGTCCTGTGCACGGCGAGCAGGTCGCCGTCGACGATGCCCACGTCGCGCATCGAATCGCCGCGCACGCGCAACAGGTAGTCGGCGCGCGGCCTGAACAGTTGCGGATCGATCCTGTAGCGCGCTTCGATGTGCTCGGCAGCGAGGATAGGGCTGCCGGCCGCCACGCGACCCACCAGCGGCAGCGTCCCTTGCACCGGCATGCCAGGCACGTCCTTGATGCGAATGCCGCGCGAAGCGCCGGGGCGGATCTCGAGCACACCCTTCTTTTCGAGCGCGCGCAGATGATCCTCGGCGCTGCTGGCGGTCGAAAAGCCCAGGCCGGCGGCGATTTCCGCGCGGGTCGGCGGGGCGCCGGTGACTTCGACCTGCGTGCGAATCCAGTCGAGGATCTGGCGTTGCCGCGGAGTCAGGTGCGGCGTCGCAGGCTCCTCGAGCGGGGTGTGCTGCAGATGGGCGAAGGGGCGGCGGGCGGCAGCCATGCGATACCGTATGGATATGCGGTACCGGCCATTATAGACGTCACGCGGAGACGGTCAAGCTGGGCCCTGCGATTGTGCAAAGCGGCAGGTGCCAGGCCCGGACAGGGGTCTTCCCGATGAGCCGAGTCCTCGATTGATCAACGGGCTTGTTGTCTGTGGCGCGACGCGCGGGACCATTCGCGCCTGAATGCGATTGCCGTGCGAAGCGCAGTGCGCGTGCGAAGCTATGCGGCTGCGGACTGCGACGGCTCCTGCCGATCGCCGGGCCACGGCAAGCCTTTGCCCTCTCGCAACATCGCGGTCATGGCTGCGGCCGTCACGGGAATCGAGAAGACGTAACCCTGGATCTGATCGCAGCCGTGCGCGGCGAGCATTTCGAGTTGCGCATTGGTTTCGACGCCTTCGGCCACCACCTCGAGGTCGAGGCTGTGCGCAAGCAGGATCACCGAGCGCGCGATCGCGGCGTCTTCGAGATCGTCGGGCAAGTCCTTGACGAACGAGCGGTCGAGCTTCAGCGCGTCGACGGGGAAGCGCTTGAGGTAGGTCAGGCTGGAGTAGCCGGTTCCGAAGTCGTCGATCGCAATGCGAACCCCGATCGCCTTGAGGCGCCCCAGCGTGTGCACGGTCTCCTCCGCGTTGCGCATGGCGGCGGTCTCCGTGACTTCGAGCTCGAGCATCGCGGGATCGATGCGGAATTCGTCGAGCGCGCTTGCGACCACTTGCGCGATATCGGAATGCTGGAACTGGCGCGCGGACAGGTTCACCGCGACCGGGATCTCGTGCAGTCCCGCGGCGCCCCATGCCTGCACTTGTCGGCAGGCCTCGCGCACCACCCACTGGCCGATCGGCACGATGAGGCCCGACTCCTCGAGCAACGGGACAAACTGCGCCGGCGACACGAGGCCGTTGCCCGGCACTTCCCAGCGCAACAGCGCTTCGCAACCGCAGATCGCACCGGTGGCGAGGCTCACCTTGGGTTGGAAATGCAGCACGAACTCGTTGCGCTCGAGCGCGCGGCGCAGGTTGGAGTCGAGGATCAGCTTCTCGAGCGCGCGCTCGTTCATCGCGGCGGTGTAGAACTGGTAGTTGTTCTTGCCCAGATTCTTCGCGCTGAACATCGCGGCGTCGGCGTTGCGCAGAAGCGCATCGGCGTCGCGACCATCCTCGGGGCACATCGCGATACCGATGCTCGCGGTGATGAATACTTCATGGCCATCGAGCTCGAAGGGATGCCCGATCGCGGCGATCACCTTGGCCGCGACCCGTCCGGCGTCCGGACCCTGGTTGAGATCGGACAGCACGATCACGAACTCGTCCCCGCCGAGGCGGCCTACGGTGTCGCCGGCGCGTATGCAACCGCGCAGTCGTTGCGACACCTGCTGCAGCAGCCGGTCGCCCACCGCGTGACCGAGCGTGTCGTTGACGACCTTGAAGCGATCGAGATCGATGAACAGCACCGCGACGATCCAGTTCTTGCGTCGCGCCTGTTCGAGTGCCTGGCGCAGGCGGTCTGCGGACAGGACGCGATTGGGCAGGCTCGTCAGTGCGTCGTAGTGCGCCTGGTACTGCAGCCGTTCCTCCAGCAGCTGGCGCTCGGTGACGTCCTCGACCGTGCCCGCGACGCGGTAAACGCTGCCCTCGGCATTGCGCACCGGGAATCCGCGGCTGTGCACCCAGCGGATCGTGCCGTCGGGGCGCACCAGACGATAACGAATGTCGAGGTTCTCCGTGATCATCGTGCGCTGCGCGGCGACCACCATGCGGCGGTCCTCGATGTGCACGATCGACAACCATTGCTTCGAGGCTTCCGCGGCCGACGCGAAGGGTCGACCGGCGATGTGCTCGAACGCCGGGCTCATGTACACGAAGCTGTCCGATCGCACGTCGTAGATCCAGAACGCCTCGGGGATGTGGCTCGCGAGCTGCTCGAACTGTTGCTGGCTTTCGATCAGCGCGTTCTCGACGCTCTTGCGCTTGGAGATGTCCTGGACCGTCGCGATGAGGTAGCTCACGTTCCCGGCGGCGTCGCGCACCGGAGACAGCGTGCGGATGCAGAAGCCGATCGATCCGTCCTTGCGCACGTAGCGATGCTCCGCGACCGAAGAGGAGACCGCGCCGGAGATGATCCTGTTGCGCTCCTCGTAGCTCGCGGCCAGGTCCTCGGCGGGGACGATGTCACGCAGCGTCATGCTGCACATCTCCTCCTCGGTATAGCCGACCATGGCCGCGAGGGGCCGGTTGACGGAGATGAATCGTCCCATGAGATCGGCGTGCGCAATGCCCACCGCCGCCTGGTTGAACGTCACGTGATACCGCTCTTCGGCGTGCTTGCGCGCGCTGATGTCCTGGAGCATCACGACGAAGTACTGGGGACGGCCCTGGGCGTCGCGGACGGCGTTGACCGCGATGGTGACCCAGAGGATGTGTCCGTCCTTGCGCACGCTGCGCTTTTCGGTGATCGGAATGGCGTCGGAATCGGGGCCGCTCAGCTTGTCGCGCAGCGCGTACAACAGGTCCTGATCATCGGGCGGCGTGACTTCCAGGACGCTGCGCCCCACCAGGTCATCCTCGGCGTATCCGAGCGTGTCGCAATAGCGGCGGTTGGCACGCAGGAACTTTCCGTCGATATCGACGTGGGCGATGCCGATGGCGGCGTGGTCGAAGGTCGCGCGGTAACGCGCCTCGTTACTGCGCAGCGCCTCGCCGGCCCGGCGCGCGCGGGCCAGGCTCGTGCGGAAAGCGGCAGCGACCAGTACCAACGCAAGGGTCGCAAGCGCAGCGAACGCGTAGTACATGTCGCCCCGCCGCGTGATCTGCTGCTGGACGTCCGCGACCCCGACACCGACGATGATCGCGAGCGGATAGTCTTCGACCCTGCGGTAGCTGACGTAGCGTGGCACGCCGTCGCGGCTGCCCCGGGTCACGATATTGCCGTGGTCCTTCGTCTTCAGCGCATCGAGGAATAACGCGCTGGTCAGCGTCTCTCCGGCGTTGCGCTCGTCGCCTGCGCGGCGTGCGCGCAGGGTGCCATCGAGTCCGATCAGCGCCACCAGCCCGTGCGCGCCGAGGTCCGCTTTCTGATAGAACCGGGTGAAATAGTGCGGATCCACCGAGGCGACGATCACGCCGTTGAACGAGCCGTCGGGCGCGTCGATCCGGCGCGACATGGGAACGATCCATTCGCGGGTGAAGCGTCCCAGGACGGGCTTGCCGACCAGCATGCCGAGCCTGGGATCGTTCTTGTGCAAGCTGAAATAATCGCGATCGGCGACCTTTGCGTCGCTGGGGGCAACCGGCCCGGCCACCAGCTTGCCGTCGCGGTCGAACACCAGGATGACCTTGTACAGGTCGCGGTGGTTCGCGTCGGTCGCGAGCATGTCCTGCAGGCCCCAGTTCGCCCCGTGTCGCTCGAACTCGTAGACGAGCAGCTTGAGCGTTCGGTCGATGCCACGCAGCGTGCTCGCCGTGTGCTCCTCGTAAGCGATCGCGAGGTTGGTGTTGCTTTCGGCCACTTGACGCGCTTCGTCCTCCTCCTCGAAGCGCACCCGCTCGATGGTGGTGACCCAGGCCAGAACGATGAGCACCGAGCAGAATGCCAGGATGCTCGTATCGAGGGTGAGGTAGCGCGCAAGCGCGCGGCGGGCGCGAGCGAGCCTCGCCGTGGGCGATGCTAGAGGGAAGGTGTCGGGCGCCGCGGGTTCTGGAGCGGGGGGCACTATGGTTGCGCGTAGCCGCGAATTGGCACGATCGAGCATGCGAGGCCGACGCGGCGACGCCGTTGACAAGGATCAAGCTGTCGCAGAGCCGCGCGGGTTCAGCCGCTGTCCGGTCGGCCAGGCCGTGCGGTGCGTGCGGGGATTCGCGGGGCTGGACGCTGTCCGGCGGAGCCGAATGACAGCCGCGCTCTTGCGGGGAAGGCCGGTGTCGTCGGTCGCATTCAGTCAATCGTCGACCGCGCACAAGCTGCGCGTGCACAATCCGTTTCAGGTCGACGTTGGAATGCTGCCGGCCCCTCGCGTGTTCTTCAGCTTGCTGCGTGACGCCACTGCGTTGCACGCTTGCCGGTCGCTCTATAATCGCAGCGACCTCCATGCAAGCCGCGACTTGTCCACTACGGCACGTCGAGCGCTTGCTGGATGCGCGCCCAA
>DATKLH010000121.1:0-6773 GCA_035542515.1 Casimicrobiaceae bacterium | reverse complement strand
GTGTTCACGATCTGCCGCGGATTGCGCGACGAGATCGTCGACCGCGGCGTTCCGCGGTACAAGGTCGGGGTGATTCCAAATGCCGTCGACGTCGATGCGTTCAGATTCGACGGTGTCCCGGACGCGGAGCTCCGACGCTCGCTGGGCCTCGCCGACAAGGTGGTGCTCGGGTTTGCCGGTTCCTTCTACGGCTACGAGGGATTGGATCTGCTGCTCGATGCCGTGGCACGCATGGCCGATCCCGCGATCGGCGTCCTGTTGCTCGGTGGTGGACCGCAGGAGCAGGCGCTGCGCGAGCGGGCGACCGCTCTCGGCATTGCGGATCGCGTGGTGTTCACCGGTCGCGTGCCGCACGAGGAGGTCGCGCGCTACTACGACCTGATCGATGTGCTCGTGTATCCGCGTCGTGCGATGCGACTGACCGACCTGGTGACGCCGCTCAAGCCGCTCGAAGCGATGGCGCAGGGCCGCATCGTGGTCGCCTCGAACGTCGGTGGGCATCGCGAGCTGATCGAGGAGGGTCGCACCGGCTTCCTGTTCCCGGCAGGCAACGTCGATGCGCTCGTCGCAACGCTGCGCGATGTGCTGCAACGGCGTACCGATTGGCCGCGCGTGCGCGCGAACGGACGCCGCTTCGTCGAGACCGAGCGCAACTGGCGCGTTTCGGTGGAAGGCTACGAGCCGGTCTATGCGCGACTGGTGGCCCGCGCGTCGGCCCCCCGCAAGCTGCATCCGCGGAGGGCCTGACGCATGTGCGGCATCCATGGTTACCTGCGATTCGACGGCGGCGCCGCCGAGCGCGCGCCGCTGGATGCCATGGGCGCGGTCACGGTTCATCGCGGTCCCGACGATGCCGGCATGCACCTCGACGGTCCCTGCGCGATCGGCATGCGGCGCCTGTCGATCATCGACGTCGCGGGCGGCCATCAACCGCTGTGCAGCGCCGACGGCAAGCTGTGGCTCGTCTGCAACGGCGAGATCTACAACTATCGCGAATTGCGCGCGGAGCTCATCGCGCGCGGGCACCGCTTTGCCACGCACTCCGACTGCGAGGTGATCCTGCCGCTCTACCGCGAGATGGGCGATGCGTTCGTGCAGCGTCTCAACGGCATGTTCGGCTTCGCGCTATGGGACGCCGAGCGCAAGCGGTTGCTGGTGGGTCGCGATCGGCTCGGCATCAAGCCGATCTACACGCTGCAGGATGGCGCGCGGTTCGCGTTCGCCTCCGAAGCGAAGGCGCTGCTTGCGCTTCCCGGCGTGACGGCGGCGCTGAACGAGGATGCGCTCGCGGGCTATCTGCACCTGGGCTACGTCTGCGCACCCGATTCGTTGCTCCGTGGCATCCGCAAGCTGCCGCCGGCGACGCTGCTGGCGGTCGAGAACGGGAAGGTGACCGAGCAGCGCTATTGGCGCGTGTCCGGAGCCATCGATTCCACACGCGACAGCGAGGACTGGATCGCGGCGGTGCGCGCGCGCCTCGAGGAATCGGTGCGTATGCAGATGGTCAGCGACGTTCCGATCGGCGCGTTCCTCTCCGGCGGCATCGATTCCAGCGCCGTGGTCGGCATGATGTCGAAGCACAGCAGCGGGCCAGTGCGGACCTACTCGATCGGTTTCGGCGGCAGCGCCGCGGACGACTACTACAACGAGCTGCCCTACGCGCGCGTCATCGCGCGCAAGTTCGCGACCGATCATCACGAGATCGTCGTGACGCCCGACGTGGTCGATCTTCTGCCCAAGCTCGTTTGGCATCTCGACGAACCGATCGCGGACACCGCGTTCATCACGACCTATCTCGTTTCGAAGTTCGCGCGCGAAGACGTTACGGTCATTCTTTCCGGAGTGGGCGGCGACGAGATCTTCGGCGGTTACCGCCGCTATCTCGGCGACCATCTCCATCGACGCTTCGCTGCGCTTCCCGGATGGCTGCAGCAGCTCGCCGTGCGAACCGGGCGGCATCTGCCCGCCGATAGGCATTCGACGCTGCTCAACATCGCGCGTTACGCCAAAGCGTTTCTCGCAGCCGCGGAGCTTCCGCCGGAGCAACGTTACGCGGCGTTCCTGCAGGTGCACGCGCAGGCGGAGCTCGACAACCTGCTCGTGCAACGCCGCGAGCTTCCCGATGCGATCGGCGCCGCTTTTCGCGCGGCCGGCGGCAACGATCCGCTCAATCGCATGCTCGCGGTGGATGCCGAGACGCAGCTGCCCGACGATTTGCTCATGCTCACCGATCGCATGACCATGGCGACTTCGCTCGAATGTCGCGTGCCGCTGCTCGACCACGAACTGGTCGAGCTGACCGCGCGCATTCCCGCCGAGGTGAAGATCAAGGGTGGCGAGCTCAAGCACCTGATGAAGCGCGCACTGGCCGATCTGCTGCCCACCGATATCCTGCAACGACGCAAGCGCGGCTTCGGCACGCCGATGGGCGCGTGGCTCAAGCGCGATCTCGCGCCGGTCCTTCGCGGCGTGCTGTCCCCCTCGACGCTGGCTGCGCGCGGCCTGTTCCGCCCCGAAGCGGTGCGCGATCTCATCGCCGCCCACGAGGCCAATCGCGTCGACGGAACCGATCGCCTGCTGGCGCTGATGAATCTGGAGATCTGGAGCCGCGTCTACCTCGATCGCCGCGCGCCGAACGACGTCGCGGCGGAGCTGCGGGAGTTGAACCGAAAAGCCGCATGAGGATCCTGTACATCTGCCACCGCTTTCCGTATCCGCCCAAGCGGGGCGGCAAGATCCGGCCGTTCAACATGATCCGCCATCTCGCGCGACGCAACGAGGTGACGGTGTGTTCGCTCGCGCGCTCGCCGGCCGAAGCGCAGGAAGCGCAGGGTATCGCGCCGCACTGCGCGCGCTTTTTCGTTTACACCGTCGGCGCGGCCGCGCAGATGGCGCGCATGGTCGTGCGACTGCCCACACCCGAGCCTTCGTCGATGGGTTACTTCTACTCCGCGTCGCTCGCGCGGAAGGTGCGCGAGCTGCTCGCGGCGGAGCAGTTCGATCTGCTGTTCGTGCACTGCTCCTCGGTTGCGCAATACGTCGCGGACCATCGCGCAACGCCGAAGATCCTCGACTTCGGCGACATGGATTCGCAGAAGTGGCTCGAGTACGCGCGCTACAAGCCGTTTCCGCTGAGCCTCGGCTACCGGCTGGAAGGGCGCAAGATGGAGGCCGCCGAGCGACGCCTCGCGCGCGCATTCGATTTCTGCACCGCGACCACGCGCGCGGAATGGGAGACGCTCGAAAGCTACGCGACCGGCACGCCGACCGACTGGTGTCCCAATGGCGTCGATGCGGACCACTTCGCGCCGAGCGGCGAGCCGCACGATCCCGACACGATCGCGTTCGTCGGACGCATGGACTATTACCCCAACCAGGAGTGCATGTTCGACTTCTGCGCGAATGTGCTGCCGCGCCTGCGCGAACGGCATTCGAGCGTCAAGCTCCTGATCGTCGGTGCCGATCCATCGCCTGCCGTGCGCAAGCTCGCGGAACTTCCCGGTGTGACGGTCACCGGTTCGGTCCCCGATGTCAGGCCGTACCTCCATCGCAGCGCACTGATGGTCGCGCCGCTGAATATCGCGCGGGGTACGCAGAACAAGATCCTCGAGGCGATGGCCGCCGGAGTGCCGGTGGTCACCAGCAAGGTCGCCGCGGGTGGAGTCGATGCGCAGGATGGCGCGCACTTCCTCGTCGCGGACACGCGCGAGGAGTGGGTCGAGGCGATCGGCCGCGTGCTCGCCAATCCCGCCGAACGGCAGCGCCTGTCGGCCGCGGGCCGTGAGCGCATGTTGTCGCACCACGCATGGCCGCGCTCGATGCAGCGACTCGACGACATCATTGCACGGACGCTGGCGCAGCGCGCGAAGCCGCTCGAGCGACGTGCCCTTTCGACGGTTTGATCCGGGGAAAGCGCTAACGTGAACATCAGCATCTTCGGCCTGGGCTACGTGGGTGCGGTATCGCTCGCATGCCTCGCGCGGGACGGTCATCGCGTGGTCGGTGTCGACATCGACCGGGCCAAGCTCGCGCTCATCGCTGCCGGCAAGACGCCGGTGGTCGAGGAAGGCATGGTCGAGCTCATGGCCGCGGCCGTCGCGAGCGGACGCACGAGCGTGACCGACGACGTGCGCAAGGCGCTGCACGAGACGGAAATTTCGCTGATCTGCGTGGGCACTCCGTCGTCGGCCAACGGCAGTCAGGACCAATCGGCGGTGCTTCGGCTCGCCGAGGAGATGGGGCGCGCGCTGCGTCAGGTGAAGCACACGCACGTGTTCGTGTTCCGATCCACGCTTGCGCCGGGCACGGTCGAAGAGGCGATCCGTCCGATCATGGAACGCGCATCGGGCCGCCGCGACGGCGAAGGTTTCCATCTCTGCTTCCAGCCGGAGTTCCTGCGCGAGGGCAGCTCGATCCGCGATTACGACAAGCCGCCGTTCACCGTCGTCGGGGCCAATCACGCGTATCCAGTCGAGCGGCTGCGCTCGTTGTTCGGTCACCTGCCGTGCGCGTTTCACCAAACCTCGGTGCGCACCGCGGAGATGGTCAAGCTGTTCTGCAACAATTTCCACGCGCTCAAGATCACGTTCGCCAACGAGACCGCGCGCCTGTGCGATGCGCTGGGCGTCGATCCGTTCGCGGTGATGGACCTGTTGTGCCAGGACACGCAGCTCAACATCTCGAAGGTCTACCTCAAGCCCGGCTACGCGTTCGGCGGCTCGTGCCTCCCCAAGGACCTGCGTGCGACGATGTACCTCGCGCGCCAGCATGACGTCGACCTGCCGATGCTGTCGGGCGTGCTGCCGTCCAATCGCATCCACGTCGAGCAGGCGGTCGAGAAGGTGCTCGCTTCCAACAAGCGCCGCGTGGGCCTGATCGGGTTGTCGTTCAAGACCGGCACCGACGATCTGCGCGAAAGTCCGCTGGTCGCCCTGGCCGAGCACCTGATCGGCAAGGGCATGTCGCTCACCGTCTACGATCCCGAGGTGCACCTGTCGCGCCTGCTCGGCGCGAACAAGCGCTTCATCGAGCAGCATGTCCCGCACATCGGCAACCTGATTCGCGACGATCTCGACGGCGTGCTCGCGGAATCCGACGTGCTGGTCGTCGGGATGGCGGATGCGAAGCTCTTCGACAAGCTGCGTGCCCTGGTGCGCGAGGACCACGTGGTGATCGACCTCGCGAACATTCCCGATCGGGCGCAATGGCGCTGCAGCGTGGAGGGCCTGTGCTGGTGAGCGAACGCGTGCGCGGCAGCGGCCCACCCGATTTGCAACCCGCACCCGCGCCGGTGCGCCTGCTCACCCTCACCACGTTGTTTCCCAACGGGCGGCGACCGCGACATGGAATCTTCATCGCCAATCGCCTGCGCCGGCTTTGCGATACCGGACGCGTCACCGCGACGGTGGTGGCGGCCGTTCCGCGTTTTCCCTTCGCCTACCGCGAATCGGCATCGGTTCCGCGGATCGAAACCGTCGCGGGATTCAGCGTGCGACACCCGCGGTACCTGCACATCCCGCGCCTGGGCATGCGCATGCAGCCCGACACGCTTGCCGGTGCGATCCTGCGTGAGGTCGCGCGCGCAGGCCTGCGTGCCGAGGACTTCGACGTCATCGACGCGCATTACTTCTATCCCGACGGCGTCGCGGCCGCTCGCGTTGCCGACGTGCTCGGTCTGCCGCTGGTCATCAGCGCACGTGGCAGCGACATCAACCTGATCGGCGAAATGCCCGCTGCGCGGAAGCGCATGTTGCGGGCCGCGCAACGCGCGCAGGCGCTGATCGCGGTCTCCGATGCGCTGGCGCAGCGCATGAAGACGCTCGGCATGCCGGGCGAACGGCTGCACGTGCTGCGCAACGGCGTCGATGCGCAGGTGTTCGCACCCTGCGAGCGAAACGAAGCACGCGACCATCTGCGCCTGGCGCGTGAAGGAGCGCTCGCGCTCGTGGTTGCGAACCTGGTCCCGGAGAAGGGCATCGACCTGGTCATACGTGCCGTGGCTGCCTCCTCGTCGCTGCGCCTGCTGGTGATCGGCGAGGGGCCGCTGCGCAACGACTTGCGTGCGCTTGCCGCAGCGCTTGCACCGGGTCGGGTCGAATTCCGCGACAACATCGCGCAAGGCCAATTGCGCTACGCCTACGCGTCGGCGGACGTGTTCGCGCTCGCGTCGCTGCGCGAAGGCTGGCCCAACGTCCTGCTCGAATCGATGGCGTGCGGTACGCCGGTGGTCGCCGCGGCAGTGGGAGGCGTTCCGGAAATCGTCCGGCCCAGCGTGGCTGGCACCGCCCTGCAGGGACGCGACGTTTCGCAGTGGGCCGCTGCGCTGCAGGCGATGGCGAGCGATCCCACGCTGCGCGCGAGCGCGCGTGACTACGCGTTGCAGTTCGGTTGGGACGAGATCGTCAACCGCCAGTGCAAGCTTTACGAAGACGTGGCCCGCCAATGGCACGCGCCAAGCGCGAAGGCTGCCGCGCTCGCGACGCGCGTATTGGAGGAAAGTTGAGGCCGCTTGCGTTGATTAGGCGCTGCTCATTCCACGGCTGCACCATCTGTGGCGGCGGAGCCGGTTCACTGGGCGCGCGATAACATGCGAGACGCGGACCACGCAGAAGTGCGAAGCCCTGCCGAACGGCGCATGCACATCGAATCGCGTCGTCTCGAGCCCTCATCCTGCTCGTCCGCTCGTTTTTCCGTTTGCGCTGGCGCTGCGCCGCGGCGCGCTTGCGGGGGACATCGCCGGTGATCTGGAGACGCACCTTCGCATTGGCATCGGG
>DATKLH010000120.1:0-3437 GCA_035542515.1 Casimicrobiaceae bacterium | reverse complement strand
CGAACCTGCCAGGCGCCTACGTGCCTCCGCACGGATTCATCCTGCTCGCTGGAAGCGCTGAGCAGCCGCTCGGTTGTGCAGCGTTGCGACCGCTCGACCTCGAACGCGCCGGCGCCACATCCGCGGAGATGAAGCGACTCTACGTGCGCGCCTCCGCGCGCGGAACCGGACTGGGTCGCGCACTCGCGATCGCCGTGCTCGACGGCGCCCGCCGCCTCGGCTACTCGCAAGTGAAGCTCGACACGCTCGCCCAGATGAGCTCTGCGCGAGCGCTCTACCGCGACCTCGGCTTCCACGAATGCGACGCTTATTACCACAATCCGCTCGGCGGCACGATGTACATGGCTGTTTCGCTTTAGCATTGCGCGCTGCGCTCGGTGCCGGCGCGATTCATCGTCCGCCTTGCGCGCAAGCCATTTCCGGCACGGGACCTCAGGGAGGATGCGGCATTGAACCTCAGCCGTAGCGACGCCGATTCGATCGAAGCGCGCGTGCGCGAAGTGGAGTCGCGTACCGGCGCGCAGATCGTCACGGCGGTCTTGCGTCGTTCCGACAGCTATCCGGAGATCGTCTGGACCGCATTCGCGCTGGCGGTCGGGCTGGCGTCGGTCGCCGTCGCGGTGTTCGATGCGATGCGTCCCGAGTGGAGTGGTGGCAACGCCGCACTCACCAATCTCGTGCCGGTGTTGTTCGTCGGTGCATTGAGCGCGCTTGCGACGGTGGTCGTGGCGCCCTACGCGCGCCTGTACCTGCACAAGGAGCGGGCGCACGCGGAAGTGCATCAGCGCGCGCACTCGCTGTTCCTCGATCGCAGGCTGACGGCCACGCGCGACCGCATCGGCGTGCTGTTGCTGGTCAGCCTGTTCGAGCGCCAGGTGGTGATCGTTGCGGACCTCGGCTTCGACGGCAAGCTGGGGCCGGCCGAGTGGAACCACGTCATCCGCGCGATGACGCCGCTGCTGGCCCAGCGCAATCACGCGACCGCTTTGCTGCGTGGCCTCGATGCACTGGAGCTGTTGCTACGCGAGCGCGGGTTCACGCAAGGTTCGGGGCGCGACGAGCTCAGCAACCGCCCGATCGACGAGACATCCTCATGAACGCGCTGGTGCTGCGGTTCGTATGGATCTTCGCAATGGCTGCGGCCGCGATAGCGCCGGTGCACGCGGCCGACGTCCCTTATCTTTCGGGTCGCGTCGTCGACGATGCCGAAATCCTCTCGTCGAGCACGCGCAGTCAACTCACCGAAACGCTCCGGGCGCACGAGCAGCGCACCGGCAACCAGGTCGCCGTGCTGACCATCCCGGCGCTGGGGGACGACACCGTCGAGACCTTCGCGACCAAGGTGTTCGACGCCTGGAAGCTTGGCCAGAAGGGCAAGGACAACGGCGTGCTGGTCCTCATCGCGCCCAAGGATCGTCGCATGCGCATCGAGGTCGGTTACGGGCTCGAAGGAACGCTCACCGACGTGCAGGCGAATCGGATCATCCGCAACGTCATGACGCCCGCGTTCAAGTCGAACGACTACGACCGCGGCGTGAGCGAAGGCGTGGCGGCAATCGTCGCGACGCTCGAAGGCCGCGCGCCCGACGTGGCCAACAAGGACAACGCACAGACGTCGAACAAGTTCTTCAGCGACGTCGACCTGCCGCCCTGGCCGATGCGCATCCTGCTCGGCGCGTTCATCTTCGGGATCATCGGACTGTTCACCTTCATCGGCGTGATGACGCCGGGAATGGGATGGTTCCTGTATTTCTTCCTCATCCCGTTCTGGGCGATGTTTCCGTTGTTCATCGTCGGGCCGCGCGGCGCGCTGATCCTGCTCGGCACCTACGTCGTGTGCTTCCCGATCGCCAAGATCATCGTGTCGCGGCAGCCGTGGTACGAGAAGGCGCGCGCCGATCTCAAGACCAAGGGCAGCACGACCATCGGCGGCTTCGCGATGAGCACCGGAGGCAGCAGCGGCAGCAGCTGGTCGTCGGGCAGCAGCGGAGGGGGCGGTTTCTCTGGGGGCGGTGGCAGCAGCGGAGGTGGCGGCAGTTCGGGAAGCTGGTAATCAGAGGACAGAAGACAGAGGACAGAAGACAGAGAGGAAAGAGGAAAGAGGAAAGAGGGGAAAGAGGAAAGAGGTCTTCCGTTGCAGTCCCTCGGCGTCATGAACCGAGGCGCCGGCGTGCCGCGCGATCTACAGCCGCGCGACCACCGCGTAGGTGTCTTCTTCCGCGATCGGGACCGGGCCCGGCTCGATCGCTACGTTGCTGAATCCGACGTCGTGCAGCAACGCGCTCAAGTCGTCGCGCGAATACCACGTGGTACGGATCGACTCGCTCTCCTCGGCGATGCGCGTGCTGCCGCGCCGCCGAACGTAGCGACGCAGCACGGTTGCGATCTGGGCGTCGGCGATCACGGTGGTTTCGCTGCGCACGTTGATCTGCGTGCCATCGTCGAGGCGCGCGGTGTCGATCTCGACCAGGGGTGCGGCAAGCTTGCGCATGCGTTCGCTGGGAATCGAAAGGGTCATCAACAGGATCGCAGGCTCGATCAGGTGTGCGACGACGCGTGCCAGCGCCGACCGCACTTTGGCCGGATGGGTGATGCGCTGGAACACGCCGGCGGCGCAGATCGCCGCGCCATAGCGAAAAGGCGCATTGAGGGTGCTCGGATCCTGGCGCAGCAGCGTAGTGGAAATCTTCGCGGCGGCGAGCCGCTCTTCGCACAACTCGATCGCTTCTGCCGAAGGATCCACGCCATGCACTTTGCGGCCGGCCGCGAGCAGCGGAACGAGCAGCCGTCCGCTGCCGCACATCACATCGATGGTCAGTCGCGCCTCGGGCGGCAAACGATCCGAGTACCACTTGACCTCGGCCGTCAGCGTATCGCGACGTCGCGCGTCCTCGTAGAGCGAGCGCAGCGACGGGCGTGTGCTCGCGGCCGGCTTGCCGGTGTCGCGCTCGCTCAGGTCTGCTCCCAGGGCAGTCCTTCCTTGCGCCAGCCGCCGCGCGTGCCGCGCTGATGATTCTCGTCGAGCGGCCCCTCGAACCCTTCGAGCACGTTGTAGACCTCGGCGAAGCCGGCCTTCTCGAGCTCCATGCCGGCCGCGATCGAACGCTGGCCGCTGCGGCAGATGAGCACGACCGGGCGGTTCATGCTTGCGACTTTTTTCACCTGCCCGACAAAATGGGGATTGATCTCCCAGTCGGGCCCGTCGTTCCACGCGACGTGATGCGAGCCCTGCGGATGTCCGACGAACAGGTATTCCATCTCGCTGCGGCAGTCGATGAGGACGGCCTGCGGGTTGTTCAGCAGGAAATCGTGGGCTTCCCGGGGCTTGAGATGTTTCATCGTGCGCTCTCGTAACGTTCATCCAGGGTTGCATCACATTATGCGCCACTCGCCGCAATGACCGAGCGGTCGCCCGGGGGTCGGGGAGGGCCGATGCT
>DATKLH010000119.1:0-5461 GCA_035542515.1 Casimicrobiaceae bacterium | reverse complement strand
GTGGGCGAGCCTCGTGTGGTGGCTCGATCCGAACTACCTGTGGTGGATGCTTCCGATCGTGGGCGCGCTGATCGTGTCGATTCCATTGTCGATCCGCACCAGCAGCGTGAAAGCGGGACGCCGGATGCGGCGCGCCAAGATCTTCCTCATTCCCGAGGAGACGCGTCCGCCGGCGGTCATGCGCGCCACGCGACGCTACCAGCGCTACCACGCCCCGATCGCGGATTTCATTCGCGCTGTGGTCGATCCGGTCGTCAACGCGCTGGCCTGCGCTCGCGCGGCGCCTCGTCGTCATACCGTCGCGGCAAGCGCGCAACACGCTCGCCTGGTCGAGCACGCGTTGCGTGAAGGTCCGTTCGGGTTGACCCCGACGCAGCGCGGCGCCTTGCTCAACGATCGCGCGGCCTTGTCGGATCTGCACTTCATGGTCTGGAGCTCGAGCAGAGCGCACGCACAGTGGCTCGCGGGATACACCGCGCACGCGCCGGAAGGCTCCGAAGGGGAATCCGCTCCCCGCGCCGATCCCCTCGCGGTTGCCGCACATTGACGCTCGACTCGGGCGCGCGAAGCGCGCAATATGGGCGTCGCGTCGCGCGCGCTGTTTTACTGCCGCGGCGCCAGCCGTCGCAGCGTGTGATAAACGTTACGAGTTGACGCGAGGCGCCGCCCGCCGCGGTGCCCTCCTGCCCTAGTTCGCTTCGTCCCCGCAAGCACCTGCACGGCCGATCCTGTCAATGCTTGATCGGTCGCTCAATTTGCTGCGCATTCCAGCCACGCTGTTCCGGTATCCGCCGTCCGTCCCGATCGCACGATGACCTCGATGCCCGCGTCCCCGTTGTGGAAGCCGGCTTTGCTCGACAGCGTCGCGGCGAACGCACGCACTCGTGTACTGCGCGTCACCTGGCCCTACCTGCTCATCGTCGTGATCCTCGCCGCAGTGGGCGGCGCGAGCCTGAACGTGATGTCCGCGGTGCGCGCGTACGTGGGCGGCGAGAGCCTCTGGTCCAAGGCGCAGAAGGTCGCCGTCAGCGAGCTCGAGCGTTACGCGCGCACGCGCGATGAAGCGCATTTCCAGGGCTATCGCGACCACGCGAGCGTCATCGCCGGCGATCGCGACGCGCGAAGCGCGCTGCGGCAACCGACGCCGGATCGTGCCGCCGCCGTCCAGGGGTTCCTGCGCGGAGGCAACCATCCCGCCGACGTCCCGGCCATGATCGAACTGTTCGTGCGAGCCCGGAATGCAGGGCTGATGACGGCGAGCATCACGTTGTGGGAAAAAGCCGATGGCCTGATGCTCGAGATCGAGCGATACGCGAACCAGTTGCACGCCGCCGTGCAACTGCGCGAGCCTGCCGCAACGGTCGACGCGCTGGTGGCGAACATTCAACGTGCCGACCAGACGCTCGCGCCGATCGAGGAAAGCTTTTCATCCATGCTCGGGGACGCTTCGCGCCGCATCGGATGGTTGCTGATCGGCGCGAACCTGCTGATCGCACTTGCGCTCATCGCCCTCGCGACCTTGCGCACACGCCGGCTGCTCGCGCGGCAGGAGCGCGTCGCCGAGGCTCTGCGCAAGCGCGAGCAGCGCTTCGATCACGCGATCAGCGGAACCAACGACGGGATCTGGGACTGGAACGTGCCGGCCGGCGATCTGTACTTGTCCTCGCAGTCCAAAGCGCTGCTCGGATTCGCCGACGACGATGCCGATGAGACGGTTTCTCAGTTCGCGCGTCGCGTACACCCCGCGGATCGTCGATCCCTGCTTGCTGCGATACGCGGTCACATGCATCACAACGCCACGTTCGATCTGGACGTGAAGTTGCGCACGCGCAACGGTGTGTATCGATGGTTCCGCGTACGTGGGCGCTCGATTCGCGGCAGCGCCGGACGTCTCGAACGCGTCGCAGGCTCGCTAACCGACATCACCGGGCACAAGCAGGCCGAGGCGCAGCTGTTCGAGGAGCGCGATCGCGCACAGACCACGCTCGCATCGATCGCCGACGCGGTCATCACCGTCGATACCCAGGGGCGCATCGAATTTCTCAATCCGGTCGCGGAGCGCCTGACCGGATGGTCCACCACCGATGCCCAGGGTCGCGCCGTAGGCGAAGTGTTCGCCATCGTCGACGAGGCCACCGATGCACCGGTGCCCGACCCGGTGGAACGCGCGATGCGCGAGGCGATCACGGTCGAATCCGACCGCAACATCGTGTTGATGGCGCGCGACGGTGAGCCGATCGCGATCGACCAGAGCGTGGCACCGATCCTCGACCGTATCGGCAACATCGTGGGCGCCGTGGTCGTGTTTCGAGACATGCGTCGCGAGCGACAGTACGCCGCATGGCTCTCGCACCTGGCGAGTCACGACGTGCTGACCGGCTTTCTCAATCGGCGCGAGTTCGAGCACCGATTGCGCGCGGCGCTCGACGAAATGACCGAGGGCGAGGCGCATCACGCTGTGCTGTATCTCGACCTCGATCAGTTCAAGATCGTCAACGACACTTGCGGTCACGCCGCCGGCGACGAGTTGCTGCGCCAGGTCGGTGCCTTGCTGCGACCGCGCCTGCGCGAAGGCGATACCGTTGCGCGTCTGGGCGGCGACGAGTTCGGCGTATTGCTGGCGCATTGCCCGCCGGAGCCGGCGCTGCGCATCGCCGAGACGCTCCGGCGCACCATCGCCGACTTCCGCTTCGTGTGGCAGCGACGCAGCTTCCAGATCGGAGTCAGCATCGGCCTCGTCAACGTCGTGAGCGGACCACGCACGCTGGCGGGTGTGCTTTCGGCGGCCGACGCGGCCTGCTACATGGCGAAGGAAAAGGGTCGTAACCGCGTGCAGGTCTATCGGCCCGAGGACACCGAGATCACGCTGCGCCAGGGCGAGATGGAATGGGTCAACCGGCTGCATCGCGCGCTTGCCGACGACCGCCTGTGCCTCTATGCGCAACCCATCGTCGGCGTGCAACATCGCAACGTGCCGCGCCATCACGAACTGCTTATCCGCCTGCAGGACGAGCGCGAAAGACTCGTGCCGCCGATGGCGTTCCTCCCCGCGGCGGAGCGCTACAACCTCATGCCGGCGATCGATCGCTGGGTCATCCGCACCGCGTTCGCTTCGCTCGAGCAACGGCGTCACGCCGGACGCGGCCTCTCGGGCAGCTATGCGATCAACCTGTCGGGCGCGTCGATCGGCGACGACCACTTCCTCGCTTTCGTGCGCGAGCAGTTCGACCGTTTCGACGTTCCGCATTCGCTGATCTGCTTCGAGATCACCGAGACCACCGCGGTCACCAGCCTCACCAAGGCGGCAGAGTTCATCGCCGCGTTGCGCGCGCTCGGCTGCCAGTTCGCGCTGGACGACTTCGGCACCGGCGTATCGTCGTTTACCTACCTCAAGCACCTGCCGGTCGACTACGTGAAGATCGACGGCAGCTTCGTCAAGGACATGCTGCAGGATCCGGTCGACGCCGCAATGGTCGAGGCGATTCATCGCATGGCGCGGGTGATGGGCAAGCTCACCATTGCGGAGTCTGCGGAGAGCCCGCAGCACGTCGAAGCTTTGCGGCGCATCGGCGTCGATTACGCCCAGGGCTTCGGTATCGCCCATCCCGCGCTGTTCGCCGGGACCGCGCACGGGTTGCATGCGGTGCATTGATCGATGCGGTAGCATGCGCACCTGTCCCAGGTCGCTTCCCGAGCGAACTGTCTCGATCGATCGCTGCGAAACTCACGCTCAACAATGACCAACGTCAAGAGTGGTAATGACAGGACTGCCATCGTCACCGGCGCGGGCAGCGGTATCGGCAAAGCGGCCGCGCTCGCATTGTCCAAAGCGGGTTATCGCGTCGCGTTCGCCGGGCGCCGGCAGGACATGGTGGAAAGTGCGGCGCGCGCTGCGGCAGGTCCCGGGCCGCTCGTGGTGCGCACCGATGTGACCGATCCCGAGTCGGTACGCGCGCTGTTCGCGCAGGTGGCCGCGGAGTTCGGAAGGCTCGACGTGCTATTCAACAACGCCGGCGTGAGCGCGCCCGGCGTGCCGCTCGAGGAGCTCACCTTCGAGCAGTGGAAGAGCGTGGTCGATACCAACCTGTCCGGCGTGTTCCTGTGCATCCAGGAAGCGTTCCGCATCATGAAGTCGCAGACGCCCCGTGGCGGTCGGATCATCAACAACGGGTCGATCTCGGCGCATGCGCCACGACCCAACTCGGCGCCCTACACCGCGACCAAGCACGCGATCACGGGCCTCACCAAGTCCGCTTCGCTCGACGGCCGCAAGTACGACATCGCATGCGGGCAGATCGACATCGGCAATGCGGGCACCGAGATGGCCGCGCGCATGGCGAGCGGCGTGCCGCAGGCGAACGGTCAAGTCGCCATCGAGCCGCTTATGGACGTCGATCACGTCGCGAGCGCGGTCGTGTACATGGCGAGCTTGCCGCTCGATGCGAACGTGCAGTTCATGACCATCATGGCCACCAAGATGCCATTCGTGGGCCGCGGATGATGGAATAGAACACCGAGATGGTAGCGGTGCAATCCGCCGATTCCGCGACAGCCACGCCGTAACGCGCAAGAACCTGAGGGGTCTTGTTCGCTTCAGTCTGGGGGTATGTCTTTGCGCGTTAAATCGGGGGACGGAACGGAATCCGCTGCGATGTTCGCTACGCTCTCGTTCTTCTATTCCATTTCCTACGTACAGCCGCGCAGCAGGTAGATCAGCACCAGAATCGGGATCGGTACGCCCAGCACCCACGCGAGGATGTAACCCCAGCGTCCCTCCTGCAGATGACGAAGTTGCGGCAGGTTGCGCGGCAGCTTGACCGCCCCGAGCGGCGTGGTGTTGTTCGATTTCACGGGCCTCTCCTCCGATCGTTGTGGTTGGGTTGCGCTCAAGCGGCCTTCTGCTCGACCACCTTGGGGGGCTCGATCGGATTGAAGTCGACCCAGCGTCCATCGACCCACTGACCTTCGGCGCGCTCGACCATGCGCGCGCCCTTGTGACGGAACAGGTCGATCGCAACTTCCTCGTCTTCCTCGAATTCGGTGTTGACCGCCACCATCACGCCGGCCGGCCGCTCCTGCGGCTGCTGTTTGGAAGGCTCGTCGGCGTTGTCGCCCATCGTCTTCACACCGGAAGCGACTGCGCCGACCAACGCGCCGGTTGCGAGTGCGCCCGCAACGGCGACCGGGCCCACCACCGGCACAGCGGCGAGGCCCGCAACGGCGCCGACGCCAGCACCGATCGCGGCGCCTTTCGCCGCGCCCTCTTCGCCGCCGCGCGCCTGGCGGTCGGCGTCGACATCGCCGCCGATGGGAAACGTCGCGTGGCGTCCGGGTGGATTCAGGACGAACTGATCGAGCTCATCGGTCTTGAAGCCTGCGCGACGCAACTCGTACGCGGCAGCGGTCGCGGAAGGCTCGTCGTCGAATACGGCGGCAACGATTCTGCTCATGGGTTCGATCA
>DATKLH010000118.1:0-5494 GCA_035542515.1 Casimicrobiaceae bacterium | reverse complement strand
GAGCGCCTGCGCGTCGAGGGATACAACGAGCTGCGTGCAAGCCGACCGCGGTCGTTCATCGCGACGTTCGTGCGCTCGCTTGCCGAGCCCATGTTCCTGCTCCTCCTTGCAGCGTCGGCCGTGTACATGATCCTCGGCGATCGCGTCGAGGCACTGTTCCTCCTGGCCTCGGTGGTCGCTGTCATCGCGATCACGATCTTCCAGGAACGGCGCACCGAACGCGTGCTGGAAGCGTTGCGCGACCTGTCCAGCCCACGCGCGCTGGTCGTGCGCGATGGCGAGGAACGACGCATCCCCGGCCGTGAGGTGGTCCGCGACGACGTGCTCGTGCTGCGCGAAGGGGATCGTATCGCGGCCGACGCGCAAGTGCTCGACGCCTCGGACCTGCACGTCGACGAGTCGCTATTGACCGGCGAATCGGTCGCGGTGGCGAAGCACGCGGCGGCGCGAGCGCGCCACGAGCTGCGCGAAGGCGAGGATCGCGTGTTCGCCGGGACGCTCATCGTCAAGGGCCATGGCGTTGCACGCGCGAGCGCCATCGGCTCGGGTACCGAGATGGGACGCATCGGCACGTCGCTGACCGCGCTCGGCGTGGACGCGACCGCCCTGCAGATGGAGACACGAAGGCTCGTGCGCGTGTTCTCGCTCGTCGCCCTGGTGCTGTGCCTGATCCTCGCCGGCACCTACATTGTCACGCGCGGCGAATGGCTCACCGCGTTGCTCGCCGGCCTGACACTCGCGATGTCCATCCTCCCCGAGGAATTCCCGGTCGTGCTGACGGTCTACCTCGCGCTCGGCGCATGGCGCATTTCGAAAGTGAACGTGCTGACGCGTCGCGTGGTCGCGATCGAGGCGCTCGGCGCTGCGACCGTGCTATGCGTCGACAAGACCGGGACGCTGACGCAGAACCGGATGAGCGTGCGCGAGCTGAGCCTCGTCGACGAGCGATTGGATCTGGGCGGATTCGACATCGAGGCGCTACCTGCGGCATTTCGTGACGCTGCGCGCGTGGCGGTATTGGCGAGCGAGCCGAAGCCGTTCGATCCGATGGAGCGCGCGCTGCACGCGCTCGGGCCGTGCGACAGCACCAACGGCACGCTGATCAAGCGCTATCCTTTGTCGGCGCATCTGCTCGCCGTCACGCATGTCTGGCGTTTCGATGACAGCCTCATTGCGGCATCGAAGGGCGCACCCGAGGCCATCGTCGCGCTGTGCCATCTGCCCGCGAAGCGTGCTGCGCGCGTGCTGACCGAAGCGAGCCAGATGGCCGCGCGCGGGCTGCGCGTGCTCGGTCTCGCGAAGCGCGAGTCCATCGACGGCGCCCTTCCTCGGGACGCACGCGAACTTGCGCCCAGCTTCGTGGGCCTGGTCGGGCTCGCCGATCCGTTGCGTGCAAGCGTGCCCGCAGCCATGCGCGAATGTCGCGAGGCCGGCATCCGCGTGGTGATGGTGACCGGCGACTACCCGGTCACGGCGATGGCTATCGCGCGCGACGCGGGTCTCGCTCAGCAACCGGTCGTGCTCACCGGAGCGGAGCTCGCGAAGTTGAGCGATGCCGGGCTGCGGGCGCGTCTTCCCGCCGTCGACGTATTCGCGCGCGTGGTGCCCGAGCAGAAGCTGCGCATCGTGGAAACGCTGAAGGCGCTCGGTGAGGTGGTGGCGATGACCGGCGATGGCGTCAACGACGCTCCCGCACTCAAGGCGGCCGGCATCGGGATCGCCATGGGCGAACGCGGGACCGACGTCGCGCGCGAGGCAGCGGCGATCGTCCTGCTCGACGACGACTTCGGCTCGATCGTCAAGGCGATCCGCCAGGGCCGCCGCATCTTCGACAATCTGCGCAAGGCGATGTCGTACATCGTCGCGGTGCACATCCCGATCGCCGCTCTGAGCCTCATTCCGGTGATGATGGGCATGCCGCCCGTGCTCTATCCCGCGCATGTGCTGTTCCTCGAATTCATCATCGATCCCGCTTGCTCGATCGCCTTCGAGGCCGAGCCGGCGGAGCCGGATACGATGCGACGTCCGCCGCGGCCACCGCGTCAGGCGTTGATCGGCCGCGAGCAACTGCTGCTCGCCTCGCTCGAGGGCGTGCTGGGGTTGGTGTTCACCATCGGCATCTACAACCTCGCCGTCGCCGCGCGCCGTTCCGACAACGAGGTACGCGTGCTCGCCTTCACGGCGGTGGTGCTCGCGAACCTTTCGCTCATCTTCTTCGCGCGCGCAGGCGGTACGCGGCTGTGGCGGCACATCGTCGCCCGCAACCCCGCGTTGTGGTGGATCGTCGCAGGGACGCTGGCAGCGTATGCGGGAGTGCTCGCCGTTCCATTCCTGCGCGAGCAGTTTCGCTTTTCGGCGTGGCCGGCGGACGCCGCGTTGATCATCGGTCCGGCGCTTGCAACGTTGTGGATTGCGCTCGTCGTTCTGCACCTCACCTACGGTGCCATCGCAAGGCGCTTCTCCATCCGTTGATCGCCGTCAATGCGGCTCGCGCTGCTGTAGCGTTCAATGCAAACGAAGCATCACACGCGTGCCGGCTCATGGATCGCGATTCACCAAGCCGCAGGACCCGCAGCGAGCGTCACGTCCAAGGTGCGCATAGGCCTCTCGCGAGCGACCCGACGTCGCGTCCCTACGGGCGTGGCGGACATCCCACAGCGCCGCAGGCGCCGCCACCGTCGACCGGGTCCTCCTCGTCGCTCCAGACCTGGTGGTGGAACCTTTGGCAGACCTGGTGGAGCCGCACGACCGGTTCGCGGACCGCGGCTGCGACCGGGCTCGCACGTTTCCAGGACCTCGTCGCATTCGCCCGCGAGCAATCGCCGTTCTATCGCGATCTCTACCGCGAACTGTCATCGACGATCGACGGCCCGGCCGGGCTGCCCGCTGTCGACAAGCACATGCTCATGCCACGGTTCGAAGAATGGGTCACGGACCGTTCGATCCGCCGCGCCGATGTCGATGCGTTCCTGGCCGACCGCTCGCATGTCGGTGAGCGATTCCTGGGTCGCTATGCCGTGTGGAAGAGCTCGGGCACCACCGGCGAACCGGGCATCTACATCCAGGACGAACCGGCGCTCGCGGTCTACGACGCGCTGATCGCGGTGCAGCTCGCATCGGTCGCCCTGGCCGCCCGCTGCGTCCAGGGATGGATGCTCGGCGGCGGGCGTGCCGCGCTGATCGCGGCCACCGGCGATCATTTCGCGAGCATCGCGTCATGGGAGCGCGCCTGTCGTGCAGCACCCGGTGTGGCCGCGCGCGGGTTTTCGATCATGCAGCCGCTCGGCGAGCTCGTCGCCGAGCTCAACGCATTCGCGCCGGCGTTTGTCGCGAGCTATCCGACGATGCTCGCATTGCTCGCCCACGAGCGAACAGCGGGCCGCCTGCGCATCGATCCCGCGATCGTGTGGGCCGGAGGCGAGTTCCTCGGACCAGCGACGCACGAGCGTCTGGAGCGCGCGTTCGACTGTCCAGTGGTCAACGAATACGGCGCCTCGGAGATGATGAGCATCGGCGTAGGCTGTCGCGCGCGCTGGCTGCACGTCAATGCCGACTGGGTCATCCTCGAGCCGGTCGATGCGCATCAGCGTCCGGTGCCGGCCGGCACGACCTCGCACAGCGTGCTCATCACCAACCTCGCCAATCGCGTGCAGCCGATCGTGCGCTACGACCTCGGCGATGCGGTGCTGATGAAGGCGACGCCGTGCGAATGCGGCAACCCGCTGCCCGCGATGCGCGTTCAGGGCCGTTGCGACGAGGTCGTAACGCTCGCCGGTCGCGACGGACGCGCCGTGCATCTCATCCCGCTTGCATTGACCACGGTGATCGAGGATGCCATCGATCTGCATCGCTTCCAGATCGTGCGGCAGGCGAGCGATCGTCTGGCGCTGCGCTTCGATGCGGATGACGCCGCGCGCAAGCGCGTCGCGTTCGAATCGGCGCGCGAGGCGTTACAGGACTATCTCGGCGCCCAGGGGGTGCTGCATGCGCGGATCAGCCTGGACGAGCGTGCGCCCGTGGTCGACCGCAGCGGCAAGCTGCGATCGGTGGTGATCGAGAACAGTTGAAGGCGGGAGCGCGCTGCGGCGGTGCGATCGATGCCGCAGCCCACGTACTGCAGGAAGGCTCTCAGGCGCCGCCGCTCTTGCCGGACCTGGCGAGGCGAGGCTCGAAGCTACCCTTGACGCGCTTTCCCTTGACTGCGGCGACGGCATTGCGCACGCCACGCTGGGCGGCCTTGGCCGCGCGAACCGGCAGTTCCTCGCCGGTCTCGAGCCAGTGCTTGACGCGCTGGGCGTCGGCGATCCGCGTGTACTGGCCAAGCGAGTCGAGCAGCACGATGACCATCGGGCGACTCGCGATGGTGGCCATCATCACCAGGCACTTGCCCGCTTCGCGGATGTAACCGGTCTTCTGGAGTTGGATGTCCCAGTCGTGGCTCTTCACCAGGCCGTTGGAATTGTTGAAGCCGAGCAGCTTGCCGGTGGGCTGCAGCTCGACATAGTGCGAAGGCGTCGTGCTGAATTCGCGGATGAGCGCGTAGTCCGATGCCGCCCGCACCAGCTTGGCGAGATCGTTGGCCGTCGACACGTTATCCGGCGATAGTCCGGTCGAATCGGCGTAGTGGGTCCGCGACATCCCGAGGAGTTGCGCCTTGGCATTCATCGCCTCGACGAATGCCGGCCGGCCTCCCGGGTAGTAGCGCGCGAGCGCCGAAGCGGCACGGTTCTCCGAGGACATGAGCGCGAGCTGAAGCATTTCGCGCCGCGTGAGCACGGTGCCCATGCGCAACCGCGAACCGCTGCCCTTCAGGAAATCGAAATCGTCCAGGCTGACGGTGAGCTCTTCATCGAGCGGCTGCCCGCCGTCGAGGACCACCATGGCCGTCATCAGCTTGGTCACCGAGGCGATCGGCGTGACCTCGTCGGCAGCCTTGGAGTAGATCGGGGTGTCGGCGCTGGCGTCGATGACCAGCACGTTGGCGGATTTGAGCTTCAGCTTGGCAGGATCGAGCGAAAGCTCGCTGCCCCACGCGGGTACGGCGACTAGGCAAGCAAAAACAAGCGCTAACAGCCGATCCATGAGTGGCAACGTAAGCAAACAGCCGCGTTTATCGCATGGGCTGCGTCGCTTCGTCAATGCCCCATAAGCAATGTTTTTTAACGGCTAATCTCAATTTCCGCTGCGCGCGCTCGCCACGGCTGCAGCGGCGGGAGCCACGTTGGGGTCGAGCGGCTCCTCGACCCCCACATCTAGTGGTTTGTCGCGAGGCACCGCAGGCTCGCGCCGCTCGTCCTGCTGCAGGCGCCACATCCGCGCATAAACGCCTTGGGCGGCCAGAAGTTGACCGTGCGTGCCACGTTCCACGATGCGGCCGTGGTCGAGGACGAGGATTTCGTCGGCATCGACGATGGTCGACAGGCGATGGGCGATGGTCAGCGTCGTGCGATTGCGCGCGATCTGCTTGAGCTCCGCCTGGATCGCCTTCTCGGAG
>DATKLH010000117.1:0-5882 GCA_035542515.1 Casimicrobiaceae bacterium | reverse complement strand
CGAGCCGATGTCGGTAGGATTGTCGCCGGGCACATCGGAGATCAACAACGACACGACGCGCGCAGGATGACATGCCGCGCCGAGGCGTCCGCCCTTGATGCCGGAGAGATGTCGGCGAACGCAGTTCATCTCGCCGATGCTGGCGCCCGATTTGAGCAAGGCCCGGTTGACGCTTTGCTTGTCGTCGAGCGTGAGGCCGTCGAGCGGCATCACGAGTAGTGCTGAAGCGCCGCCCGAGATCAGCGCGATGACCAGATCGTCGGATGAGAGGCCGCGCACCGTGGCGAGGATGCGCTGCGCGGCGAGCATGCTCGCCGCATCGGGCACCGGGTGCGCGGCTTCGATGATCTCGATACGCCGGCAAGGCACGCGATAGCCGTAGCGCGTGACCACGACACCCGACAGGTCGCCGCTCCAGTGATCCTCCAGCGCGCGCGCCATGGCCGCCGATGCCTTTCCCGCGCCGACCACGATCGTCCGGCCGCGCGGCGGGTCGGGCAGATTGGCGGGAATGCAGACCTGCGGCTGGGCGGCCGCGATCGCGGCGTCGAGCATCGAACGCAGGAGCTTCCGGGGATCGGGCATGCGAGGACAACCGCGCGCAGGATGAGGAAGCGTTCGCGCGTTGCGCTAATCGGACCCGGCGACCGGCGCCTGACCGATCTCGTGGTTGGCCATGCCTTCCAGCGCACGCACCATCGCGGAATGGTCGTGAGCCTTGCCGCCATGCGCCACGCAGGCATTGAAGAGCTCCTGCGCATTCGCCGTGTTGGGCAGCGACACGCCGACCGCACGCGCGCTCGACAACGCCAAGCCGAGGTCCTTCTGGTGCAGCTCGATGCGAAATCCCGGATTGAACGTGCGCTTGATCATGCGCTCGCCGTGAACTTCGAGGATTCGCGACGAGGCGAACCCGCCCATCAGCGCCTGGCGCACCTTCGCGGGATCGGCGCCCATCTTGGATGCGAACACCAGCGCTTCACCGACCGCCTCGATGTTCAGCGCGACGATGATCTGGTTCGCGACCTTGCAGGTCTGGCCGTCGCCGTTGCCGCCGACCAGCGTGATGTTCTTGCCCATGAGCTCGAACACCGGCTTCACCCTGGCGAAGGCTTCTTCGCCTCCGCCGACCATGATGGTGAGGCTCGCCGCCTTCGCGCCTACTTCCCCACCCGACACGGGCGCATCGAGGTACTCGCAGCCGAGGGCGTTGATGCGTCGCGCGAACGACTTGGTCTCCACCGGCGAGATCGAGCTCATGTCGACCACGATCTTGCCGGCCGCGAGGCCTTCCGCTACACCGTTGGCACCGAACAGCACGGCTGCGACGTCCGGCGTGTCGGGCAGCATCGTGACGACGATGTCGACATTCTGCGCAACTTCCTTGGGCGAAGCGCACGCGCGGCCGCCTTTTTCCAGCAGCTCTGCGGGCACGCCGCTGCGGGTGTGCAGGTAGACGTCGTGGCCTGCGGCAATCAAATGACCCGCCATCGGCCGGCCCATGATGCCGAGGCCGACGAATCCGATCTTCATGACGTTTCTCCTCCGCGGCGGCGTCCGCTCGCTGTCTTTACAGATAACGTTGAACCCAGCCGAGCCCTTCACGCGTGGTCCTGGCCGGCTTGTACTCGCAGCCGATCCAGCCGGCGTAACCGATCCGATCGATGAAGTCGAACAGGAACGGATAGTTGATCTCGCCGGTGCCCGGCTCGTGGCGGCCCGGATTGTCCGCGAGTTGCAGGTGCTTGATGCTCGCGAGGTTGCGCTCGAGCGTCGGGGCGAGATCGCCTTCCATGATCTGCATGTGGTAGATGTCGTACTGCACGAACAGGTTGTCCGACCCGACTTCGGCGATCAAATCAAGCGCCTGTTGCGTATGGTCGAGATAAAAGCCCGGAATGTCGCGCTTGCTGTTGATCGGCTCGATCAGCAGGCGAATGTTCGCAGACGCGAGCCTCGCGGCGGCGTAACGCAGGTTGGACACGAAGGTCTCGTGCAGCTTCTGCCGCTCGATGCCGGGCGGGGCAATGCCCGCGAGGCAGTTCACCTGCGGACAGCGCAACGCGGTAGCGTATTCGATCGCGCGGTCGACGCCTTCGCGAAACTCCGCTTCGCGTCCCGGGATGCAGCCGATGCCGCGCTCGCCTTTGCTCCAGTCACCCGGGGGCAGGTTATGCAGCACCTGCGCAAGCCCATGCTCGTGCAGTCGTTGCGCGAGCTCGGCGGTCCGGTAGGGATAGGGAAACAGGTACTCGACGGCGGTGAAGCCCGCGTCCTTCGCCGCCTCGAAGCGGTCGAGGAAGTCGACTTCGTTGAACAGCATCGTCAGGTTGGCGGCGAACCTCGGCATGGCTTTGCGACGCGTCGAGTCCTGAGCAATTTAACATGGAGCACGACAATGACGCGCAGAGCGGAAAAACCTCGACCCGCAGCAAGCTGGTTCTGGTTCAGGGGCGAGCCTCGGCGTGCGCAATGCGCTCCCGGCGTTGCGTGTGAGTCGCTGACCTTGGCGCAAGCGTGCGCGCGACGTCGGCCCGCCCACGCGCTTTGCCGCAGCGGTGGCCTGGCTCGCATTCGCAGCGTGCGCCGGCGTGGCGAGGTCTGCGCGGCGCAGCGTCAGACCTGAAGCGCCTTGGCGACGCGCGGAACGTCGTGGCCGTGGGTGCGCTCCGGCTCCGTTTGCGGCGTGGCATCGGGCAGATTGCGCGCGAGCAGCGTGGTGAGCGCGTAGACCGCGTCGATGCACGGCGTCGGCGTGTGGGTCAGTCGACCAAGCTCGACCACCGATCCGACCAGCGCCTCGATCTCGGGCGTCCGACCCGCCTCGACGTCCTGCAGCATCGAGGTCTTGTGCTTGCCGACCTTCTCGGCGCCGGCGATACGTTTTTCGAGGGTGACGCGAAAACTGATGCCGAGCTTGTGCGCGACGGTTTGCGCCTCGGCCATCATCGCCGCGGCAAGCTCGCGCGTCGGCCCGAACTGGCAGATGTCGCTCAGCGTTGCGCGAGTCAGCGCACTGATCGGGTTGAAGCTGAGATTGCCCCACAGCTTGAGCCAGATCTCGGCGCGAATGTTGTCGAGCAAAGGCGCCTTGAAGCCCGCTCGCGCGAACGCTTCGGACACCTGGATCGCGCGTGGCGTGGTCGAACCGTCCAGCTCGCCGAGCGGGAAGCGATCCCCTTCGACGTGGCGCACCACGCCGGGTGCGACCAGCTCGGAGGCCGGATAAACCACGCAACCGAGCACACGCTCCGCCGGAATGCGCTTGGCGATCCTCCCCGCCGGATCGACGCTGTGCACGACGGTGCCGTCGAGCTCGCCACCGTGACGATGGAAGTACCAGTAGGGGATCCCGTTCTGCATCGGGACCACCACGGTGCTCGGCCCGAACAGCGCGGGTACATCGTCGCAGACGGCGTCGACCTGATGCGCTTTCATCGCGAGGATCACGAGATCCTGCGGGCCGACCCCGGCGTAGTCGTTGCTCGCGGCGACATCGCGAGCCACCTGCTCGCTGCCGTCGCTCATGACGAGCTTCATGCCGTTGCGGCGGATCGCCTCGAGGTTGGCCCTGCGCGCGATGAACGTCACGTCCTCGCCGGCGAGCGCGAGCTTGACGCCCACGTAGCCTCCGATGGCTCCTGCACCGATGATGGCAATCTTCAAGCGACCTCTCCTGTTTCTTGTGGGTAACGCGAACGGGCGGAACGACTGGGTTGTTCTTGTGTGCGGCTCCGACGACAGCTGGGTGACTTGTCGTCGGCACGCACCTGCCGCCCTGCACTGGTCGTGCAGTCGAATCCTTCCTGATGGGGGTCGTGCGAAGGATCGTGGCGTGCGAGACGTTTTGCCGGACCGCGGCCGGCGCGCCTGCCAGCAGGCACAAAGCTACGCCGGGTCTTCCATCGGCAAAAGTCAAACGTTCTGATGAATATAATCAGGCTTTGTTTATGTCAAGGGCGCGTGGTGCTGGAAATCATTTCCATTTCGTCAGAGGCGGCATGCCTCCCGTTACCTATCCGGTGTGATCGTGGCACGACGCATGAAGCTCCTGCAATTCGCAACGAGCTCCCGGCGTAATGACCGGATGTCAGTCCCTCCACGCGCACGAAGGCGTCCGCGTAACTCCGCGGCGCTCCTCGACGGCCCTCGCGCGCTGATTTGTTGCATCCTGAGCTGATGCTGGAGAACTCCGAAAACGTCGACCGGACCGCTCCGGCGACCGCCGAGCGCGCGTTCGGACCATGGAATCCGGGACTGGAATCGCAGGTGCCCGAACGGCTCATGCACCTGTGCACGCTGTGCCGTCCGGAAAACGTCTTCACGAGTCTCGCCACGGCACGCGAGCTGCGCGACCTGACAGGGCTCCCGTACAGCGAAGTGATCGCCTTCCGTCCCGGCCGACTCGCGCTGCACGAGCTGATGATCCGCGTATCGGCCGATTTCTCGGTGCCCGACGGCTCGCGCGTGGAGGATCTCGGCATCAACTTCCGTGACATGGTTCGAACGCTGCTCGCCGACATCATCGAGCCGCGCACGCAGCAGATCGCGGCGACCTACGCCGCCGTGCGGACGCAGCTGTCGAAATACATCGACGATGAGCTCGACCGGATCCTGCCGCGCGCGCCTGCGTCGAACCAGGCCACCGCGCCCAAGCCGAGCGGACTGCGCAAATGGTTCATGCGAGCGCAGCCTTCCGACACTGCGCCGGCGCGCATGTCCGAAACCGAGGTGATCGCGAGCTGGAGCGCACGCGCCCATCACGAAGAGAATGCGCTGATCAGGGTCGCCTGCCGTGCGCTCGCACGAGTGGTCGGTGCGCTGCATGTGCGCCATGGTCACGTGTGGGGTGGCCGCGATCTCGTATCGGCGCTGGTCACCGACGTGGCGTGCAACGAGCTCGCCAGCGAGGAAATCGGCCGACTCATCGCGCCGTGGCTGCGCGAGGCCGCCGCGACGCATCACTACCAACTGCTGCCGCGGCAGGACCACCCGGTGGTGATGAACACCAAGGGCGCATCGGCGTCGGGCAAGAGCACCATCAGGCCGATGCAGAAGCGCCTGGCCGGAGAGATCGGTGTCTGCTGGAGCGAGTTCGCGCTGATCAGCCCCGACATCTGGCGCAAGCAGCTCATCGACTACGCATCGCTGGGCACCGCGTACAAGTACGGCGGCGCCTTGAGCGGCGACGAGCTGGCGATCATCGACGGCAAGCTCGACCGCTACATGGCCGCCAAGGCGCAGCGCGGCGAGATGACCCATCTGCTCATCGACCGCTTTCGCTTCGACAGCTTTGCGGCGGACTCGGAAGAAGCCGGAAGCAATCTGCTCACGCGCTTCGGGCAGATCGTGTACCTGTTCTTCATGATCACGCCGCCCGCTTCGCTAGTGGAGCGCGCGTGGAATCGCGGCCTGGAAGTCGGACGCTACAAAGCGGTCGACGACACGCTCGCGCATGCGGTCGCAGCGTACTCGGGAATGCCGCAGCTGTTCTTCACCTGGATCGAGCGCTCCGACAAACGCGTGCACTTCGAATTCCTCGACAACAGCGTGTCCAATGGCGAACGCCCGCTCACGGCCGCGTTCGGGTCGAACGCGTTGCTGAACGTGCTCGATGTGCGACGGCTCATCGAGGTGCGCCGCTACCAGCGCATCGACGTTCAGGCGCGTGCGCCCGAAGAGCTGTTCCCCGACCGCTCCGAGTTGGCGCCCGAGCACAACACGAGGTTTCTGCGCGATTGCGTAGCGCGCTTCGCGGAAGTGAATTTCGCGGATCAGCGAAGCGGGCGGATCTACTTGCGCCTCGAGCGCGGTCGACCCGTGTGGGTCGATGGCGAAGCCCTCGCGCAGGCTGCGCAAGAGGCCGACACGCGCGCAGGTGT
>DATKLH010000116.1:0-2761 GCA_035542515.1 Casimicrobiaceae bacterium | reverse complement strand
AGCTCGTGTTCGGTGTGGCCTCCGGATCCGGAGGGCTGGGCTGGTTCATCTACGAGAACAAGAACCAGCTCGAGATCCCCAACGTCTTCGCCGGCCTGTTCACCGTGATCGTCATCGGCCTGCTGGTCGAGAACGTGATCTTTCGCGTCGTGGAGTCGCGCACCATTCGCAAGTGGGGCATGCAGAGTTGAACAGGAACCACGCGCGATGAGCAGCACCACGCGCGCGCGGCCGCGCATCGTCATCAGCGAGTTCATGGATGCGCCGGCGGTGGCGAGCCTGTCCGACGACTTCGACGTGCTCTACGACGCGGCCCTCGTGGACCGGCGCGGAGATTTGCTCCAGCAGGTGGCCAGCGCGGATGCGTTGATCGTTCGCAATCGCACGCAGGTGGACGCCACGCTCGTCGATCATGGCCGCAGGCTGCGTGTGGTCGGGCGGTTGGGGGTCGGGCTCGACAACATCGACACCGCCGCCTGCCGCGCGCGCGGCATCGATGTGATCCCTGCGACGGGCGCCAATGCGCTCGCGGTAGCGGAATACGTCATCGCGGCCGCGATGCTCCTGCTGCGCGGTGCGTATGTGTCGACGCACGAAGTGAGTGGCGGCCGATGGCCGCGCAATGCGCTGGGCAACGGACGCGAGCTCGCCGGCAAGATGCTCGGCCTGATCGGTTTCGGCGGCATCGGTCGGTTGACCGCCCGCCTTGCGCGCTCGCTCGGGATGCGCGTGATCGCCTACGACGCGCAGCTCGCGCCGACCAGTGCGGTGTATGCCGAATCCGGCGTCGCGCCGGAGCCGCTCGACGATCTGCTTCGCAATGCCGATGTCGTCTCGCTGCACGTTCCGCTCACGCCGCAAACGCGCAACCTGATCGACGCGCAGCGACTCGCGCTCATGAAGGACGACGCGATCCTGATCAACACCGCGCGCGGCGGCGTGGTCGACGAAGCTGCCGTCGCGAGCGCGTTGCGCGCGCACAAGCTCGGCGGTGCCGCACTCGATGTCTTCGCCGTCGAGCCGCTCGCGGCCGGTTCGCCGCTCGCCGACTGTCCCAACCTCCTTCTCACACCGCACATCGCCGGGGTGACGCGCGAGTCGAACGAACGCGTGTCGGCGCTCATCGCGCAGAAGGTCGCAGCGTCACTGACCGGAGCGTAGCGCGTCCATGCCTGTTCAATCGCTGGCCCAATGGCTCGATCTTGCCACCCGCGCTCTCGCCAACGCCGGCGCCAATCCGCACATGGCGGCGTTGACCGCGCAGGCGCTGGTCGATGCCGAAGCGCAGGGCCTCGCCTCGCATGGCCTGTCGCGCGTGGCGCAGTACGCCACCCACTTGCGCAACGGTCGCGCGGATGGCGCGGCAGTGCCGGTGATCGCGGCAGCGAAGGGCGGTGCGGTGCTGATCGATGCGCGTTGCGGCCTCGCGTTTCCCGGCTGCGCGCTCGCCGTGCAGGAAGCCATCTCGCGCTCACGCGAGTTCGGCGTGTCTTTCGCGGCAGTCACCAACAGCCATCATTTCGGCGTGGCCGCGTGGCATCTACTGCCGGTCGCCGAGGCGGGCCTGGTCGGTCTCGCGATGGGCAACTCTCCGGCTGCGATGCCCGCGCCGGGCGGCAAGCACGGGATCTTCGGCACCAATCCGATCGCCGCCATCTTCCCGCGACGCGCGCATGCGCCGCTGGTCGTCGATTTGTCGCTCTCCGAAGTCGCGCGCGGCAAGGTGATGGTCGCTGCGAAGGAGGGCAGGCCGATACCGCTCGGCTGGGCGCTCGATGCGCAAGGCAATCCGACCACTGATGCCAGGGCGGCGCTCGATGGCATGATGCTCCCCCTGGGCGGCGCCAAGGGCGCGATGCTCGCGCTGATCGTCGAGCTGCTCGCCACCGCGCTCACCGGCGCGGCGATCGGCTTCGAGGCCAGCTCGTTCTTCGTGGCGGAAGGCAACCGGCCGAAGATCGGCCAGGCATTCCTCGTGATCGATCCGGCCGCGCTCGCCGGCAAGGCGGTGTACGACGAGCGCGTGGAAACGCTGGTGGCCGCGATGCTGCAAGACGAAGCCGTGCGACTGCCGGGCGCGCGGCGCGATGCGCTGATGGCCAAGGCGCGCAGCGAAGGATTGAACGTCGCGCCAGCAGTCGCCGAAGAGCTGCAAAGGCTCGCCGCCCAAAACCGAGCGTGACATGACGCCAACGTCCAACCTTTCCTCGGATCCGCTTGGTGCGGATCGCGATTCGTCGCGCGCAACCTCACCGAGCGTCGAAGCCGCTGGAGCCAACGTGCCTGCGCACGTTCCCACGCTTCGCACGCGCGTCACCGGCGTGTTGCTGAACCTCGCGCACACGCTCGATCACATGTTCCTGCTGATCTTCGCGACCGCCGTGGGTGCGATCGCGCACGACTTCGGCCTGGCGCGTTGGGAAGATCTCATGCCGTACGGCGTGGGAGCGTTTGCGTTGTTCGGCCTCGGCTCGCTGCCGTCGGGTCGTCTCGGCGACCTGTGGGGACGGCGCCGCATGATGATCGTGTTCTATTTCGGCATGGGCGTGAGCGCGATGATCGCCGCGTTGACGCACAACGCGTGGCAGCTCGCCGCGGCGCTGGTGCTGCTCGGCGCGTTCTCGTCGATCTACCACCCGGTGGGCATCCCGATGCTGGTGCAGCACGCGCGACGCGCGGGGATCGTGATAGGTATCAATGGCCTCGCCGGCAATTTCGGCGTCGCACTTGCCGCCGTGGTCACTGGATTGCTGGTGCAATA
>DATKLH010000115.1:0-3045 GCA_035542515.1 Casimicrobiaceae bacterium | reverse complement strand
GGCTTCACCTGGACGTCGATCAGGCCGCCGCGGCGGATGCGCTCCTGCTCGAACTCGGCCGAGCCGATCAGCGTCGGGTAGTAGACGTTCGTGAGGTCCGGGTGCGCGACTGCAAGCGCGCTGCCGGGCGCGATCTGCGCGTAGCCCAGCAGTTCCTGGCCGTCACGGCGCAGGTGGCGCTGTTCGTCGAAGCCCTGGATCATCACGCCGACCGTGTTGGCGTCGTTCTTCCAGTTCAGCAGCGCGTTGAACTGCGGGTCGTATTTCTTCGGCAGGTCCGCATAGACGTAGCCGGCCGCGGCCTCCATCGTGAGCGCCTGCTGGAACTGCAGCGGCTTGCGCGTGATGATGTCCACCGCGCCCGCCACGCCGCCTTCGGTGAGGTCCGCCGTCGCGCTCTTGCGCACGATGACCTGGCCCACGACTTCGGAGGGCAGCAACGTGTAGCTCACGCTGCGTCCCACGAGGCCCACCTGGTCGAGCACGAACCAGTCGCCGGTGGCCACCGCATGGCCGTTGATGAGTGTCTGCGTGAGGGAGGGGTTCGTGCCGCGCATGGAAACGCGGTCGTTCTCGTCGAATCCGCCTTCGCCGCCGGCGCTGGAGCTGATCGTGACGCCGGGCAGGCGCTGCAGGGCGTCGGCCACGTTCTTGTCCGGCAGCTTGCCGATGTCATCGGCGGTGATGACTTCGATCACCGAGTCGGCATTGCGCTTGGTCGCGAGGGACTTCTCGATCGACGCGCGGGTGCCCGTGACGGTGATGGTTTCGGTCGCGTCAGCCTTGGCCTGTTTGTCTGCCTGCTGAGCGTGCGCTTGAATCGCCATTCCCGCGAAAGCGAGCGCGACGGCCGAAGCGATGGGTGTTGGCTTGAAATTCATGTCTCCCCCAGGGTTGCAATGAAAACTGCGCCGGAATTCCTGCCCCAAAATTCCACAAATTGAGTAAGTGATGCCAATACTGTGACCAATGTAAACCAATCTGGTACCAGTTTGTCAAGAGTTTGCAAATTGGTATTTCACTGGTAGCATCCATGAAAATGGCCTCATTAGCTCAAATACTGCGTCCGCTCGACCCTGGGGGGGCCCAACCGCTCTACCAACAGCTCCAGCGCTGCATCCGCGAGGCGATCGAGACGCGCGTGCTCGCCCCGGACGACGCGCTGCCGGCGGAGCGCCAGATCGCCTCCGAGCTTTCGGTCTCGCGCATCACCGTGCGCAAGGCGATCGACGGACTGGTGGAGGAAGGCCTGCTCGTGCGTCGGCAGGGCTCGGGCAATTTCGTCTGCTCGCGCATCGAGAAGAACTTCGCGAAGCTCACCTCGTTCTCTGAGGACATGCGCGCCCGAGGCCGTACGCCGCGCAGCGAGTGGCTCAAGCGATCGGAAGGTGCCGTGACGCCGGAAGAGGCGCTCACGCTGCGGCTGAGCCCCGGCGCTCCGGTCTATCGCTTCCACCGCCTGCGCTACGCCGACGACACGCCGATGTGCCTCGAGTACGCGACGATTTCGGCCACCGCGCTGCCCTCGTTGTCCGCCGTGGGTACGTCCCTTTATGAAGCCCTGCAATCCGCAGGCAACCGCCCGGTGCGGGCGCTGCAGCGCCTGCGCGCGCTGCTCCTCAATACGGAACAGGCGCGACTGCTTCACGCGCGCGAGGGCGACGCGGGCCTGCTGGTCGAGCGCGTGGGATTCCTTCGCGACGGCAGCGCGATCGAGTTCTGCCAGACCTATTTCCGCGGCGACACTTACGACTTCGTGGCCGAGCTGAGTTCCCCCGATGAATAGTCCCATCATCGATCCCGCATGCACGAGCATGTTCCGCGAGGCCGGCGAAGCGGGCAATGCGGTGCGCACGCAGCTCGAGCGCAATCGGGTGAAGGCCCATGCACTGGGCGCCAAGCTGCGCGCAACGCCACCGCGCACCGTCGTCACCTGCGCGCGAGGAAGCTCCGACCACGCGGCGACCTTCGCGAAATATCTCTTCGAGACGCGAGCCGGCGTGATCACCGCATCGGCCGCGCTTTCGATCTCCTCGGTGTACAACGCACGCCAGGACCTGCGCGATTGCCTGTTCCTCGCGATCTCGCAGTCGGGCCGCAGTCCGGACCTGCTCGCGGCGACGCAGGCGGCGAAGGAAGCCGGTGCGATGGTTGTCGCGCTCGTGAACGCCGAGGACTCGCCTCTCGCCGAGATGGCCGACAACACATTGCCCCTCTGTGCCGGCCCCGAGTTGAGCGTCGCCGCGACCAAGTCGTACATCGCGTCGCTCGCGGCGCTGGTCCACATCACCGCCGAATGGACACGCGATGGGCCGATGCTGCAGGCGCTGGAGTGCCTGCCTGGCGACCTCGAGCGCGCCTGGACGCTCGACTGGGGTGCCGCCCTCGACATCCTCCGCCCCGCGAGCCACTTGTACGTGCTCGGGCGCGGCGTGGGCCTGGGCGTTGCGCAGGAAGCAGCACTCAAGTGCAAGGAGACCTGCGGGCTCCACGCGGAGAGCTTCAGCGCCGCGGAAGTGCGCCACGGACCGCAAGCGCTGCTGCATGGAAACTTTCCTGCAATGCTTCTTGCCCAGGATGACGAGACGCGCGACGGCATGGAGAAGCTGGGAAGCGACCTCATCGCGCGCGGCGTCGACGTGCTGTCGGCCGGGGTGAGCGTGCCCGGCGCCATCCCGCTGCCGACGCTCGAGTCCCATCCCGTGATCCAGCCGATCCTCATCGCGCAAAGCTTTTATCGACTCGCCAACGCGCTCGCCATCGCGCGCGGGTGCGACCCCGATCGCCCTCCGCACCTCAGAAAAGTCACCGAGACCACTTGATGCAAGCGCTCGCCAATGCGCGCGTCCTGGCCGACGACGGCTTCGTCTCGGACCGTGTCCTGCTGCTGGACGGCGAGCGCATCGTGGCGCTGACGCCGAAGGATGACCCGCGCATCGCGAAAGCCGAACGTCGCGACTTGCAAGGTGCGTACCTCATGCCGGGATTCATCGACTGCCAGGTGAACGGCGGCGGCGGCGTGCTCTTCAACGACGATCCCAGCGT
>DATKLH010000114.1:0-3321 GCA_035542515.1 Casimicrobiaceae bacterium | reverse complement strand
GGTCTTCTTGGTGACGGGACGAAACAGCGCCTGCTGATCGACTTCCTGGAACGCGTCGCGATAGACATGCTCCGAAGAGAGCGATCCTGCCAGCGCCACCACCGGCGAATAGGCGGCGTGCGCCTGCGCGAGCCCGGTGACGAGGTTGGTGGCGCCCGGGCCGTTCTGTCCCGCCAGCACCACGCCCGCCCGTCCGCTTGCGCGCGCGAAGCCGTCGGCCATGTGCGTGCCGGTGCGCTCGTCGCGCACGCCGATCAGCTTGACCTCCTTCGCGTGATACAGGCCGTCGAAGATCTCCATCCCCGCCGAGCCGATGAGCCCGAAGACGTGGGACACCTGTTCCGCCCGCAGCGCTTCAACGACCGCGAGGCCGCCCGTCATTTGCGTCATGTGAAAGCTTCTTCCCCGGTTGCGATGAGCGCGCCCGCCTGCGACTTGCCGCGGGCGCAGTGGATCGAAGATTGAACGCCGCCGCAGCGAGCGTGACACCATGCACGCCGCTTGCAGCCGAGCGTTGCATTGTGCGCAATGTCGATAGTCGAGGCAAGGATGCAGGTGCGCCCCGGCAGCATCGCAGACCTTGCGGACCGGGCGTCGACGCCGCGCGAGCGTTGTTCACACCGCGATCCGCGATCGCCACGCGTCCCTGCTCAAGCTGTCCGGGCCGCAGTACACGATCATGATGTGCATACGGCGGCTCGCCGACGATGGGCCCGTCAACGTGCGCACGGTCGCGCGTAACCTTTGGCTCAGTCCGTCGTTCGTCACCGCCGAGACCAACGTCCTGGAAAGAAACGGATACGTGGTGAAGGCGCGTGGCGCCGCCGACAAGCGCACGGTGCTGCTGAGCCTGACCGCCAAAGACGCAGCGTTGCTCGACGGCATCGCGCCGCTACGCCAGCGCGCGATCGACGTGCAGTTCGGGACGCTCAGTGCATCGGAGTTCGGGTTGCTGGTCCCGGTGATCGAGCGCCTGGTGCAAAGCGGCGAGAGCGCGCTCGCGCTGTTGGAATTTCTACAGGGACAGCCCGAGGTGACCCGCCTGCGCCGTGTGACCGAGCGGGCGGCCGCTTAAGCCGCGGCGGAGTGCCGTTAGCGGAGGAGGGCGCCGCGGCGCGCTTCGAAGTTCAGCGCGACTCGGGCGGTGTCCCGCGCAACTGGTCGAACACTTCGGCGTTCACGCAGAACTCGCGGTAGGCGCCTCCCGGCTCGCCGCGATCCAGCCAGTGGCGGCACGTCTTCCACGACTCGCACGAGCGACAGCGCTGCGTCACCGCCTGGAGATCGATCGCCGAAATGCGCGACTCGCATCCCAGCTGCTGGAGCATGCGTTGCGAAAGCTCTGCGGCCACCACCGGCGGCACGCGGGACGCTTCGAACTGCTCGGCGGTCATGTCGAGCGCTTCCAGCAGCACTTCGAACTCGCCCTTGCGGCGCACGTCGTCGACCAGGCGCTGATGCTCGCGCAGATAGCGGCGATCCTCGAGCCATTGCGTCACGCGATTGGCGAGGCGGCTCGCGAGATCGCGAACACCGCCGTCGTCGACGTCGTGCATCGGTTGCGAAGGCGGGCTCGTCTGTGCAGTCATGGTGTACCTCCCACGCACAAAGTTGTACCGCGACGCAAGTACGCCCGGATTGATCAAGGTCAACCCGCGCGTGCAGTGCTGCGCCGCATCCCGGACGTTCGGGTGACTCCGGGCACCCGTGCGTGATTCAGGCCTGGGTGATGGCGACGCCGTCGACCTGTACGCGCTGTCCCGGCTGAGGCAGCCCTGCAACGCGCACGAGGCTGATCACCGGCCCCGGCGTCGGCAGCGATGTGCTCAACAGGCGGTGCAACGTCGCACAGTCGCCAGACTCGCCATGCTCGTCGCTGGTGAAGAGCACGTTGAGCTTGACCAGATCCTCCGCGCGCGCGCCCACGTCGCGCAACGTGGCATCGAGCCGCTGCAGCGAAGTGTGGAGCTGGTCCGCGATCGAGCGACCTTCCGGGGCGCCGATGGCACCGATGTGGACGCGATCGCCGACACGTGTCGCGGCCGCGAAACCCGGCGCGCCACACCAACCGCGGTCGACGCCCACGACGGTCCGCTTGGAACCGTCGGCGATCACGGCATTGGCGTCGATCTCGAGCTGCAAACCCTCGTAGAGCAGGTCGATGCCAAGGCAAGTGAGCGTGCATCGCTCACGCTTGATGAGCGGCTGCACCGTGCGCAGGATCTCGTCGAGCACCGCGCGCGCCGCCTTGGGATCGCCGCGGTCCTGGTAGCCGATCTTGAGGCTGACGATGTCGTCGAAGCCGGCACCGGCGTCGACCAGCACGTGGCGCAGGAACTCCATGGTGTTGACCACCTGCTGGCGCAGGTCGTCGGCGGCCACGGTGCGACCGCGTCGATCCGCGGAGATCTGTCCGCCGGCATACACGACGGGCCCCACGCGCCAGCCCTGCGACAGCGGTGTGGGCATGCTCCAGTCCCACGCATGCGTGGGCATGATGCGCTGCCGCGCCGGGTCGGGGCAGGCGACGCCGTCGATGGCGATGAGGCGTTGCGACGTCGGTGCGCCCTTGGCTCGCAACGCGGTGCCGGCCGGTCCCGGATTGGCGAAATACTGCAGGCGCACCTCGGTCATCTTCTCCCAATAAGCCGTCGCGCGGTCGTTCGCGCCGTCGTACACGTAGAACGTGTGCAGCTTCACCAGGTCGGCCATGCGCGCGCCCACCGCTTCGAGCAGCGCGACGAAGTCGGCGAACGCGCGATGGGTCTGCTGCTGGATGTCGGGCGGCGCAGCGGCAACGGTTGCGCCGATCGGCTCGCTGCTGAGGTGGATCGTGTCGCCGATGCGGATCGCGTTGGGGAAGCGGCGGGTGGACGCATCGCCGCCGGGCAGGTATGCATACTGCTTGGTGCCTGTGGCTGGGGAAGACATGGAGTTCGCGTTGAGGGAAGTTTCGCTGGCGAAGTTGAAGGGTCGTGGCGCGATCGATCGTGCGTGCGGGGAACGTGCGTTCAGCGATCGCGCAGGGGCCGTGCATCGCATTCGTGCGCCGCGCACGCGCACGGTGCATCGCCCAAGCCGCGGCGAGCGCCTCGCGTCGCCCAGGTAGAATACTAGTTGACTAGCATGCCGTCAGTCACTACCATCGACCGAGCGGTGGCGCAGCGGGAATATCGAGTCGTCGCATTGCCCCGCTCGCAGGCGATCCGCGTCAGGCATCGCGTCTGCATGCGCTCACGAGCGACCCGACGGCGCGCCGCGCAGCGCATTCATTACGGCGAAGTACTGTCCACTCCGGTGCACGACCCGACGCTGAACGTT
>DATKLH010000113.1:0-2280 GCA_035542515.1 Casimicrobiaceae bacterium | reverse complement strand
GCCTTCCATCGGGTCGACGGGCCGCCGCCACGGCGCGAGCGCCAGCATGTGAACGGCGTCCGCGTAACCGGCCTGCCAGCGCGCGCGGATGCCGTTGGGCGTGAAGTCGATGTCCTTCATGTGATCTTCGCCGTCGAGCTTGGGAGCGACCAGCCGCGCGACATGCATGGTCGTGCCGCAGCCCCAGGATGCGAGCTCGCGCACATCGGCCTGATCCCGCACCGATTCGGGCAGCTTCTTCGCAAGCTCGCGGATCACGTGCCGCAGGTGATGGATCTGCTTCTGACGAGCGATGTGGGAGCGGGCGCGGCTCGCGTACTGGATGTCCTTTTGCCGACCGAGCACCTGCCACAGTGTCTCCGGCTCCGGCCCTTCCGGATTCCACATGTGGACGGTGAAGATGACCGAATCGCGGCGCGGCTTGTCGTCGAGCACCGCTTCGATCGGGGTGTTCGAGTAGATGCCGCCGTCCCAGTACGGCTGCCCACCGATGCGCACGGCCGGAAATGCCGGCGGCAACGCGCCGGACGCGAGCACGTGATCGAGGTGCAGCGTCTCGTCCCGGCTGTCGAAGTAGCGCATCTCGCCGCTGCGCACGTTCACTGCGCCGACGGTCAACCGCGTGTGCCGTGCCGCGATGTGCTCGAGATCGATCAGGTCCGCGAGCGTCTCGCGCAACGGCGCAGTGCTGTAGTACGCCGCGTTCTCGACGCCGAGCGGAACATGCGATCCGAGCCACGCGATCGGGTTGGGTGTGAAGAAAGCGGGATTGCCCCCTAGCAGCGTCGCGAAATTGGCCGGCACGTTGGCAAGGCCGGTGAGTACCTGCAAGAGGTCGTGGGCTGGTCCCTGTTCCACGCGCTCCCAGAAAGTGCGCAGGCGCGCGAGCCGCTCGGCTGGCGCGTTGCCGGCGATCAGCGCTGCATTGATTGCGCCGATCGACGTACCGATCACCCAGTCGGGCTCGATGCCCGACTCCTGGAGCGCCTGGTATACGCCGACCTGGTAGGCCCCGAGCGCGCCCCCTCCTTGAAGCACGAGCACCACCTGACCGGGCAAACCAGTCGCACTCACGCTTTCGCTCGACATGCTCGGGCCGGATTGGTGTCGCGATGCTTTGGTCGTTGCAGCGACGCCGCGCTTGCGCGAGCGTTGCGTGCCGCACCGTCATACACCTCGCCGTCGAACAGGGGGCCGTGTTTCATGGCGCGCCTATTGCGCGGTCCAGCCGCCGTCGATGGGAATCACGGCGCCGGTGATCGACGCCGCAGCGTCGCTTGCAAGGAAGGTCGCAAGGGCCGCGACCTCGTCGATCTGCACGAACTGCTTGGTCGGCTGGGCATGCAACAGCACGTCGTCGATGACCTGTTGCTCGGTCAGGCCGCGCGCCTTCGCGGTATCGGGTATCTGCTTTTCCACCAGCGGCGTCCAGACGTAACCGGGGCAGATCGCGTTCATGGTGATGCCCTGCGCCGCGACCTCGAGGGCGACGGTCTTGGTGAGTCCGGCGATGCCATGCTTCGCCGCCACATAGGCCGACTTGAACGGACTCGCCACCAGCGCATGCGCCGACGCGATGTTGATGATGCGACCCCACCTGCGCGCCTTCATCGCAGGCAGGGCTAACCGGATGGTGTGGAACGAAGCGGTCAGGTTGAGCGCCAGGATCGCATTCCACTTCGCCACGGGAAATTGGTCGATCGGCGCGACGTGCTGGATGCCGGCGTTGTTGACGAGGATGTCGATGGCGCCGAAGCGATCGAGCGCGCTGGACATCATCGACTCGATCGCGTCCTGTCGGGAAAGGTCCGCGTCGTCGTAATGCACGTTCACGCGATTATCCGACGCCAGCGAAGCGGCGAGCCGCTCGATTTCGCTTCGATCGCCGAAGCCATTGAGCACGATGTGGGCGCCTTCGCGGGCGAGGGCGGTCGCGATGCCCAGGCCGATGCCGCTCGTCGAGCCGGTCACCAGCGCGGTCTTTCCCTTGAACATGGCGGTTGCCTCAACAGAAAGTGGATAGGCGTCGGGAGCGGTCCACGGCGGGCTCGGACGGGAAAGCGCGCGGTTACACGCTGCCGTACGGGGAAGCACGCGAGGCGTCCCGATCACGGGCTTAGTCAGGTGGCCGTGCCAAAACTTACTCGCGCCTTTGGCGCAGCCGCGCGTAAGCATCCGACCACTGGCGCGACCAACCACGCAGCTTCGCGGTGCTTTCATTCGTGCATCCCATTTCAAGGTCGACGCCATGCCCTCCATGAAAACCATAATCGTCGTCGG
>DATKLH010000112.1:0-2687 GCA_035542515.1 Casimicrobiaceae bacterium | reverse complement strand
CCCGCGCAGGAGTTTCTGCACCAAAGCTTCGGTCTCGCGCACCGACAGACCGCGGGCGGTCACGCGGTGGGCGGCTTCAATCTGCCGAGCGCCGTCGAGCGTCAGGAGGGCTCGAGCGTGGCCCATCTCCAATTCGCCATCCATGACCATGCCTTGCACGGGCGCCGCCAGCTTGAGCAAGCGCAGGAGATTGGTCGTGGCACTGCGCGAGCGGCCGACCGCGTCGGCCGCCTGCTCATGCGTCATCTTGAATTCGTCGATCAGGCGTTGCAGGCCGGCGGCCTCTTCCATCGGGTTGAGATCTTCGCGCTGGATGTTCTCGATCAGCGCCATGGCGAGCGCGGACTCGTCGGAGACATCGCGAATGACGACCGGGACTTCGCTCAGACCCGCGAGCTGTGCAGCGCGCCAGCGCCTTTCGCCGGCAATCAGTTCGTAGCGCTCGTTCTCGACCGGGCGAACCAGCAGCGGCTGCATGAGCCCCTGCGACTTGATCGAGGCCGCGAGCTCGCCGAGCGCCTCCTTGTCCATCTTCGTGCGCGGTTGGTACTTGCCCGGCCGGATTGATGCGACTGGAAGCGTGGCGAGCGATTCCTTCGCGGCTGTTTCGTCGGCGCCGAGCAGTGCGTCGAGGCCGCGACCGAGTCCTTTGGGCCTGATCATGGATTGCGCAACCTGAGGCAGGTCATACGGGTTGGGAAGCGCGTTCGCGCGCCAGCAGCTCATCGGCGAGCGCGAGGTAGGCTTGCGCGCCGCGCGAAGCAGCGTCCCACACGACAGCCGGCGCGCCGTAGCTGGGCGCTTCGGCGAGGCGCACGTTGCGCGGCACCAAGGCACGGTAGACCTTGTCGCCAAAGTGCGTTTCGAGTTGCTGCGAAACTTGCTGCGCGAGCGTGTTGCGCGGATCGAACATGGTGCGCAAGAGGCCGGCAATCTCGAGCGTCGGATTGAGATGGGCGCGCACCCGCTTGATCGTTCCAACCAGGTCGGAGAGCCCTTCCAGGGCGTAGTACTCGCACTGCATCGGTATCAGCACTTCGTGCGCGGCGACCAGGCCGTTAATGGTGAGCAAGGACAGCGATGGCGGACAGTCGATGAAGATGTAGTCGTACTCCGACTTCACCCTCTCCAACGCCGCGCGCAAGCGCGTCTCGCGATTGGGCAGATCGACGAGCTCGACTTCGGCGCCCGCCAGCTCGCGGTTCGCCGGAAGCAAGTCGTAGCCGCCGCTCTTCGACCGCGTACGGATGGTCGCCACCTCGCCGAGGCCAAGCAGCACGTGATAGACCGTACGCGTCGTAGCCCGTTTGTCGACGCCGCTGCCCATGGTGGCGTTGCCTTGCGGATCGAGGTCGACCAGCAGCACCCGCTTTCCCGCCTGCACGAGGCCGGCAGCGAGATTGACGCTGGTGGTGGTCTTGCCAACCCCTCCCTTCTGATTGGCGACTGCGATTGCTCGAGTCATCGTTGTTCAGTCCACCACGTGACACATCACCAAGTGCCGCTCAGCATCGAGGAACGGCACGCGCAAGCGAATCACATCGCTGCACTCCACGCCGCGCGCTACACGCGAAGCCTCTTGCCGAGGGAACAAGCCCTTCATCGCGGCCAGCACTCCGCCCGGCGCCACGAGATGGCGGCATGCCGCGACGAAATCGGCGAGCTCCGCGAAGCCGCGCGAAATCACCACGCGGAAGCGCTCCTTCGGCCACCACGTTTCGACTCGCCCACAGTGCACGACAGCGTTTTTCATGCCAAGTGCGATCGTCGCCTGGCGCATGAACGCCGCTTTCTTCTCGCTGGAATCGTTGAGCACGACTTGGCGCTCGGGCTGCGCAAGCGCGATGGGTATTCCGGGCAGGCCACCTCCGGAGCCGATGTCGGCGAGATTGCCCGCCGGCAAATGGGGCAGTACAGCGAGCGAATCGAGCAGGTGGTGGGTGACCATCTTCAGGGGGTCGCGGATTGCGGTGAGGTTGTAGGTCCTGTTCCACTTCCCGAGCAGCTCGAGATACGCGATCAGGTTATTTCGAGCGTAAGGATTCAATTGAAGAGCGAGCTCGTTCAGTCCTCGGTCGAGGAGAATTTCGGGGGTCACGCGCTCAGCTTGAGCAGGGATTGCGACGAGACCGCCTGCCGTCGCTTGAGGTAGACGAGAAGAAGCGAGACGGCTGCCGGCGTGACGCCGGAGATGCGCGACGCCTGACCGATCGTTTCTGGCTTGTGGCGGTTCAGTTTCTGCTGTACTTCCGCAGACAGTCCCTTCACGAGCGAGTAATCCAGATCCGGGGGCAGCGGCTGGCGATCCATTTCCGCATTGCGGGCGACCTCTTCGCGTTGCCTGTCGATGTAGCCTTCGTACTTGATCTGCACTTCGACCTGGCGACTCACCGAAGAGTCTGCGACCGCTACTCCGGTTCCAGGCAGGCTCATAAGTGAGTCATAGCTTACGCTTGGGCGCCTCAAGAGCGCTGAGAGTGAATACTCGCGTCCAAGTTGGCTTCCGAAGACGCGCACGGCGTCCGCCTCCGGAAATGCGCGCGGGTTCACCCACGTGGACTTGAGCCGCTCGAGCTCCTTGGCGACTGTGTCGCGCTTTCTGCAGTATTGGTCCCACCTCGCGTCGTCAACCAGCCCCATTGAGCGCCCCACCTCGGTCAGCCGGAGATCGGCGTTGTCCTCGCGAA
>DATKLH010000111.1:0-6625 GCA_035542515.1 Casimicrobiaceae bacterium | reverse complement strand
GCCTTCCATCTTGAATTCCTGGCCCGAGTACTTGCCGAACAGGATCTTGTCGCCGACCTTGACGCTCATCGAGATCAGCTTGCCGTGTTCGTCGGTCTTGCCCGGGCCCGCGGCGACGACCTCGCCGGTCGACGGCTTTTCGGCAGCCGTGTCGGGAATCACGATGCCGCCAGCCGACTTCTTTTCCTCTTCGACGCGCTTGACGATGATGCGGTCATTCAATGGACGAAGCTTCATGTGAGTGCTCACTCCTTTGGGTTGATCGATGGGTGCGGGCTTTGCGCCAGCCCCGCTGGGAAACTTGAACGGTGACGGCGGATGCTGTTAGCACTCGTCGTATGCGAGTGCTAATTTTAGGCGCGCTGGTAGGGCAATTCAAGAGCTTGCGGCTAAATTTTGGTCCCCTCGGCGGCGACGTCGCGCCGGGGGGCCGAGATCGGATCGCGGGCTTCCGGGCGAAATCCTGCAGTCGATCGCAGGGACAATGGGGATGTTCACAGCGCCCCCGGCTGCCCAGGAACCGCCAAGAATCCCCCGACCCTATTTGTCGTCCATGAGCGAACGGACGGAGATCCCTGCGGCCAGCTCGAATCGACTCAGTGAGCGGACGCGAGGGTGGCAGCGTCGAAGCCGCCGCCGAGCGCCCTCACCAGCGTGACCGCGGCGACATATCGGCGGTTCTGCAGATCGAGGTCGCTGCGTTGCGCGGCGAACAGCGAGGCCTGCACCGCGACCACATTGATGAAGGAGACCAGCCCGGCGCGATACTGGTTGGTGGTGAGCTCCACCGACTCGCGCGCTGCGCGGACCTGTTCGCGCTGCACCGCAGCCTCTTCCTCGAGCACGCGCAGCGTGGCGAGCTGGTCCTCGACTTCCTGGAACGCCGTCAGCACCGTCTGGCGATAGGTTGCGACGGCAGCGTCGTATTGCGCAACGGTTCCCTCCAGTTGCGCCTTGCGCAGGCCGGCGTCGAACAACAGCTGCGCGAGCGAGGCGCCGAGCGACCAGAACAACGCCGGCGCCGAGAACAGGCCGCCGAGCGTCGAAGCGGCGCTTCCGCCATTGGCAGACAACGAGATCGCCGGGAAGAAAGCGGCGTTCGCGACGCCGATCTGCGCGTTCGCAGCCGCGACACGACGCTCCGCGCCGGCGATGTCGGGTCGACGCTCCAACAACTGCGAGGGAAGGCTCACCGGGACGTCGGGTATCGGCGGCATCGTTTCGGTCGTCGAGATGGTTACGTTCGCCGGCGGACGACCGGTGAGGATCGCCACTGCATGCTCGAACTGCGCGCGCGTGGCGCGGATATCGACCAGCGAAGCCCGCGCGCCTAGCAGTTGCGTCTCGGCCTGCACGACCTCGGCGCGCGCTGCCACGCCGGCGTTGTAACGATTCTGCGTGAGCGTTAGCGAGCGTTCGTACGCAGCGACCGTCTCCTGGAGCACGCGCTGCGCGGCGTCGGTCACGCGCAGGGTCAGATAGTTCTGTGCGACCTGCGCCTGGATCGAAAGGCGAACGTTCTCCAGATCCGCCGCGGATGCCTGGGCGAGATCGCCACTCGCCTCGACGCTCTTGCGCACGCGCCCCCACAAATCGACTTCCCAGTTCGCGGCGGCACCGAGCTGGAACGCATTGACGGGTCCTCGTCCGCCGCCCGAGAAGTTGCCGTTGGTGTTGCTGCTGCCGCCGCGGCCGCCACCGGCTCGCGTTGCATCGACCGTCCCGTTCAGCGCAGGAAACAGCCCGGCACGCGCAACCGCTACTGCGGCCTGCGCCTGGCGATAGTTGGCCTCGGCGACACGCAAATCCTGGTTGGCCGCTTCCGCATCGCGCTCGAGCGCGTCGAGCGTCGGATCGTTGAATGCACTCCACCACGGGCCGCGTGGCTGTTGGTCGCTCGGCTGCGCGGTCTTGGTCGGCGGCAGCTCCTTCCAGGCCTCGGGGGTCACGGCGTCGGGACGCGTGTAGTTGGGGCCCACCGTGCACGCAGCGGTAACCAGTGCGCACAGCGCAATGATCGTGCGCCCGGAAATACGGGGCGAAGGCATTCGTAGTCGGTGCATGTTCAATCCGCTGCGCTATGGCCCAGCTCGAGCTTCGCATCGCGACGGCGCAGCTTGCGCAGTGTCCACAACCGGAAGCGATCGAGATAGAGATAGATGACGGGCGTCGTGTACAGCGTGAGCAGCTGGCTCACCAGCAAGCCGCCGACGATCGCGATACCGAGCGGATGTCGCAGCTCCGCGCCTTCGCCGGAGCCCAGCGCGAGCGGCAATGCGCCGAGCAGCGCCGCCATCGTCGTCATCATGATCGGGCGAAAGCGCAACGAGCAGGCGCGCGCGATCGCCTCGCGCGGCGGGATCTTCTCGCTGCGCTCCACGGCAAGCGCGAAGTCGATCATCATGATTCCGTTCTTCTTCACGATGCCGATCAGCAGGATCACGCCGATCAGCGCCATCAGGCTGAATTCGGTGCCGAACGCCAGCAGTGCCAGCAGCGCGCCAACGCCCGCCGATGGCAACGTGGAGAGGATGGTGAGCGGATGCACGTAGCTTTCGTACAGCACGCCAAGCACGATGTAGATGGTGAGGATCGCGGTGAGAATCAGCATCGGCTGGTTCTGGACCGACTGCTGGAAGGCGCGCGCCGTTCCCTGGAAGGTGCCGTGCACGCTGCTCGGCACGCCGAGGCGCGCCATCGCCAGATCGATGGCCTGCGTCGCCTGCGAGAGCGAGACCTCCGGCGGCAGGTTGAAAGAGATCGTCGATGCGGCGAACTGGCCCTGGTGATTGACCGCGAGCGGCGTGTTGGTCGGTCCGAACGTGCTGATCGCGGCAAACGGCACCTTGATCGACGGCGCGCTGCTCGGCATGGCCGGGTTCGCGGCCGAGGATACGAGCGTCGAGCCCGACGCGGCGACCATGGTTGTCGCGACACTGCCGCTCGATGCCGCCGAAGCATTGGTGCCGCCACTGGTCGCGGAGCTCGACGTGGTCGATCCACTCGACACGTTACTCGGAGTGGTCAGTACGCCGGTGTTCGTCGTCCCGCTGCTGGAGCTCGTCGCATTGCTCGACGACGAGGTGCTCCCGCTCGCTGTCGAACCCGCGCTCTGCGGCACCATCACGTAGATGTCCTTGAGCACATCGGGGTTCTGCCAGTACTCGGGGGCCGCTTCCATCACCACCTTGTACTGGTTCAGCGGGTTGTAGATGGTGGAGACCTGCCGCTGACCGAACGCGTCGTTGAGCGTGGTGTCGATCATGCGCGGTGTAACGCCGTAACGCGCGGCGGCATCGCGATCGATGATCAACGTGGTCTGCAATCCCTTGTCCTGCTGATCGGTGTTGACGTCGACCAGCTGCGGAAGCTGCGACAGCGCCTGGCGGATGCGCGGCTCCCAGGTGCGCAAGTCGCCCAGGTCGTCGGCCTGCAGCGTGAACTGGTATTGCGCGTTGCTCTGGCGTCCGCCGACGCGGATGTCCTGCACCGGAACCAGGAACAGGCTCGCACCGGGTTCGCGCGCCAATGCCACTCGCAGTCGCGCGATGATGCGTTCCACGGGCGTCTTGCGCTCGGGCTTGGGCTTGAGCGCGACGAACATCACGCCGGAGTTGCGCTGCCCGCCTCCCGTGAACGCGACCACGCTCACGACGTCGGGATCGGAGCGCACGATCTGAACGAAATTGGCGAGCTTCTGCTGCATCGCCTGGAACGAGACGCTCTGGTCGGCCTGGATCCCGCCGATCAATCGCCCGGTGTCCTGCTGGGGAAAGAATCCCTTCGGGATGACCACGTACAAGTAGACGTTGAGCGCGATCGTGGCGAGGAACACGATCATCACGATCGCGCCATGGTCGAGCGCGAAGGACAGCGAGCGTCGATATCCCGTCGCGAGTCGCTCGAACGCGCGCTCGGACAAGTGATACAGGCGTCCGTGGCGGCGCTCGGCGTCGGGCTTGAGCAGGCGCGCGCACATCATCGGCGTGGCGGTGAGCGACACGACCAGCGACACCAGGATGGCGGCGGAGAGCACGATCGCGAACTCGCGGAACAAGCGCCCGACAATCCCGCCCATCAGCAGGATCGGTATGAAGACCGCGACCAGCGACAAGCTCATCGACAGCACCGTGAAGCCGACTTCGCGCGCGCCGAGCAACGCCGCGACGATCGGCTTCTCGCCAGCCTCGATGTGCCGCGACACGTTTTCCAGCACGACGATCGCGTCGTCGACGACGAAGCCGGTGGCCACCGTGAGCGCCATCAGCGACAGGTTGTCGAGCGAGAAGCCGCACACGTACATGATCGCGAAGGTTCCGACCAGCGACACCGGAACCGCCACGCTCGGGATGAGCGCCGCGCGCACGTTGCGCAGGAAGACGAACACGACCACGAGCACGAGTGCAAAGGCGATCGCCAGGGCGCGCTCGACTTCGTGCAATGACGCACGGATGGTCGGCGTACGGTCCTGCACCACCTTCATGTCGATCGCGCTCGGGATGGTCGCCGCGAGTTGAGGCAGCAGCGCGCGGATGCGGTCGACGGTCTCGATGATGTTCGCGCCGGGCTGCCGGTTAATGATGAGGAGCACCGCGGGCTTGCCGTCCGCCGATCCGGCGTTGCGGATGTCCTGCACCGAGTCCTGCACATCGCCGAGATCGGAGATGCGCACCGGAGCGTTGTTGCGATAGGTGACGATCAGCGGAAGGTAATCGGCCGCCTTGCGCGCCTGGTCGTTCGCGCCGATCTGCCAGCGCTGGTCGTCGAGCTCGAGGAAGCCCTTGGGACGGTTCGCGTTGGTGTTGACGATGGTGTTGCGGACATCCTCGAAGCCGATGCCGTACGCGGCCATCTGGTGAGGATTGAGCTCGACGCGCACCGCGGGCAGCGCGCTACCCGCGACGTTCACCTGGCCCACGCCGTCGACCTGCGACAGCCGTTGCGCGAGGATCGTGGAAGCCGCGTCGTACATCTGCGCACGCGTCATCGTCTCCGAGGTGAGCGCGATGATCAGCACCGGCGCATCGGCGGGATTCACCTTGCGATAGGTCGGGTTGCTCGGCAGTCCGGTCGGCAGCGTGTTGCGCGCCGCGTTGATTGCCGCCTGCACGTCACGCGCGGCGCCGTTGATGTCGCGGTTGAGGTCGAACTGAAGCACGATGCGCGTGCTGCCGAGCGAGCTCGACGAGGTCATCTCCGTCACACCGGCAATGCGCCCGAGGGCGCGCTCGAGCGGCGTGGCAACCGTCGCGGCCATCGTTTCCGGACTCGCGCCCGGCAGCGACGCCTGCACCGAGATGGTCGGAAAGTCGACCTGCGGCAGCGGCGATACCGGCAGCTGGAAGAACGCGACGGCGCCGGCGAGCAGTACGCCGATGGTCAGCAGCACGGTGGCGACCGGACGCGCGATGAAGGGAGCGGAGATGTTCACTGGCCTATCTCCATGCGCCCCTCACCCCAACCCTCTCCCCGCGCTGCGGGGACAGGGCGCGAGGCACAAACGCCGCTGCGGACGTACTGGGCTATCTCCATGCGCCCCTCACCCCAACCCTCGCCCCGCTCTGCGGGGAGAGGGAGCGAGGCACAAACGCCTCCGGACGTGCGCTGGTCTTCGGGAAGACACAAACGCGCGTGCGGACGTTCGCGTTCATGATCCTGCGCGGCGCGCGGTCCGCCATCCCGATCGGGTTGCCGAAATTGGCGAGGCTCTCGCGCGAGCCGTCGCCGCACTTGGCGCGTCGCATGGCAGCACGCGATCACGCTCCCTCGCCCCGCGCAGCGGGGAGAGGGCTGGGGTGAGGGGCGCGCGCATTCATCAACCTTCACCCGGCTTCACGCGCGGCTCGTCCAGATTCACCAGGCCGCGCGCACGTGCACGCGCCTCGACGCGGCGTGCGACACGATCGAACGCGAGGTAGATCACCGGCGTGGTGAACAGCGTCAGGATCTGGCTGAAGATGAGGCCGCCGACCATGGTGATGCCGAGCGGATGCCGCAGCTCGGAGCCGACGCCGGTGCCCAGCATCAACGGCAATGCGCCCAGCAGCGCGGCCATGGTGGTCATCAAAATGGGCCGGAAGCGCAACAGGCACGCCTGGTAGATCGCCTCCTCGGGGGATTTGCCCTCATGGCGTTCCGCCTCCAGGGCGAAATCGATCATCATGATGGCGTTCTTTTTCACGATGCCGATGAGCAGGATGATGCCGATGATGGCGATCATGCCGAGATCGGTGCCCGCCAATTGCAGGGCCAACAGCGCGCCCACACCCGCCGACGGCAGCGTCGAGAGGATTGTGATCGGGTGGATGTAACTTTCGTAGAGCACACCGAGGACGATGTACATCGTGACCACCGCCGCGAGGATCAGGAAAATGGTATTGGTGAGAGAGGCGCTGAACGCCGCCGCCGCCCCCTGGAAACTCGTGATGATGCTCGCGGGCAGGCCGAGATCGCGTTTGGCGTTGTCGATGGCGGTCACTGCATCGCCCAGCGAATAGCCCGGGGCGAGGTTGAAGGAGATGGTCGCGGCGGGGAACTGCGCGGCATGGTTGATCGACAGCGCGGCATGGCGCTCGGCGACCTTGACCACGGTCGTGAGCCGCACCTGCGCACCGGTGGCCGAGGT
>DATKLH010000110.1:0-2164 GCA_035542515.1 Casimicrobiaceae bacterium | reverse complement strand
TCGAGGGCCTCTTCGCCGCCGGCGAGGACACCGGCGGCGTGCATGGCGCCAACCGCCTCGGCGGCAACGGCGTCGCCAACTCCACAGTGTTCGGCGGAATCGCGGGCGACTCGATGGCCGCATGGCTCGCCGACAATCAGGCGAAGCGCGAACCCGATCGCGCGGTCATCGACGCGGCGCTCGCTCGCGCGCGTTGCGCATTCGACGCCGGCAGCGACGCCGCGCCCGATGCGCTCGAACGCGTCCGCGAACGGCTCTATTCGATCATGTGGGACGACGCGGGGATCGTTCGCGACGCGACGGGCCTCGCACGTGCTGCTGGCGTGCTCGATGGGCTGCGCGAGGACCTCGGGCGCTATCGACTTCCCGTCGCCGCGCGTGATCCCGCTTACAACGTCACCTGGCACGACTGGCTCAACCTGGGCAACCTGGTCGAGGTCTCGCAGGCGATCGTCGCCGCGGCCCGTGCGCGTGAGAACTCGCGCGGCGCGCACTTCCGGTCGGACTACCCCGAACCGGGCGATCTCGCTGCTTCGCGCTACACCCGCGTGCGCGCCGGTTCGGATGGCACGCTGCAGATCTCGCTCGAGCCTGTGCGATTCACGCACGTGCGCCCGGGCGAGTCGCTGATTCGCGAACCGGCCGCGGCTGGGACTTCCGGCGCCCACACGTAGTCGAGGCGAAGCGCGCTGCTGCGGGGATCGAGCTTCGACCTGCGGCGTCGCGATGGTTGTCACGTCGCCGTCATGCATCCGCAACGCGCGTGTCATGACCCGCGGCTAAGCTGCGGCCCGTGCTTGCTGCCTCGATCGACATCCGCCGCCCGCGTTCAGGCGCCCGTCGCGCGCCTCGCAAGTCCGCCGCCGCTCACTCGTCGTCGCGACCGCCTCGACGAACCCAGGCGCGATCCGGATGACGGATCCGCGCATGGCGCCTCATCACCCAGATGAAGAGCGCGAAGGCGCGATCCGCTTCCGTACCATCTTCATCTCTGACCTGCACCTGGGCACGCCCGGTTGCCAGTCCCGCCTGCTGCTCGACTTCCTCCGCCATACCGAGTCGGACCATCTCTACCTGGTCGGCGATATCGTCGATGGCTGGCAACTGCGGCGTCGCTGGTACTGGCCCCAGGCGCACAACGACATCGTCCAGAAGGTGCTGCGCAAGGCGCGCAAGGGCACGCGCGTCACGTTCATCGCCGGTAACCACGACGAGTTCGCGCGCCACTTCCTGAACCTCTCCTTCGGAGGCATCGACATCCGCGACGAGGCGGTGCACGTGCTCGCCGACGGACGCCGGTTGCTGGTATTGCACGGCGATCTGTTCGACGGCGTGGTGCAGTGCGCGCGCTGGCTCGCCTTCCTCGGCGACCAGCTCCACGTGCTGGTCCTGCAGCTCAACCGCTGGCTCAACGCCGTTCGTGCGCGACTCGGCTTTCCCTACTGGTCGCTCGCGCTCTACCTCAAGCACCGGGTCAAGAACGCGGTGAGCTACATCACCGACTTCGAGCACGCCGTTGCACACGAAGCTCGCAAGCGCGGCGTCGACGGCGTGGTCTGCGGCCACATCCACAAGGCCGAGATCCGCGACATCGAGGGGATCCTCTACTGCAACGACGGCGATTGGGTCGAGAGTCTCACCGCCCTGGTCGAGACCAAATCGGGCGAGCTGCGCATCGTCGACTGGCGCGACATCGCGAGTCGCACGACGCCTGACGCCCATGTCGAGAAGGAGGTGTCGCTTGCGTATCCTGGTGGTCAGTGATGCGTGGACGCCGCAGGTCAACGGCGTCGTCGTCACGCTGCGCAACACGGTCGGTTGCCTCGAGAAGGAGGGACACGTCACCGAAGTGATCGGGCCGGACCGCTTCCGCAGCATTCCCTGCCCGAGCTATCCCGAGATCCGGCTCGCGATGAATCCCGGCGCCGCGCTCACCAGGATGGTGCATGCGTTCGCGCCCGATGCGATTCACATCGCGACCGAGGGACCGCTCGGCATGGCGGCTCGCGGCTTGTGCATGCGTCGAAACCTTCGCTTCACCACGGCCTACCACACGCGGTTTCCCGAGTACGTCCATGCGCGCGTGCGGCTGCCGCTCGCATGGAGCTACGCGTGGATGCGTCGCTTCCACGCGCCTTCGCAGGCCGTGATGGTCGCCACGCCG
>DATKLH010000109.1:0-8763 GCA_035542515.1 Casimicrobiaceae bacterium | reverse complement strand
GACGATCGACACGCCGATCAGCACCCACAACGGAATCCACGTGCGCCATATCCGCCCGCGTTGTTGGCGCGGCTTGGCGAGCAGCGCGTATATCGCGGCAAGGGCGAATCCTCCGAGCGATCCGATGGCCGCCGCCTCGGTGGGCGTTGCGAGCCCGAAGACGATCGAGCCGAGCGCCGCGAGAATGAGAATCGCGAGCGGAAAGAACGATGACAACAGCAGCTTGAACACTTCGAGCCGCGTGAACGGCGGAATCAGGATGCCGAGGCAGCCGCCCGCGGTGATCACGCCCGCCGATACCTTGACGCCATAGCCCGCGCGCAGCATCGCTGGAAACGCGAGCAACCCCATGAGCGTCACCACGGCGCCGACGATGCCCGTCGCGGTGGCGAACACCGCGCAAGTCACCAGCGTCGCCGCCGCGAGCGATCCGGGAATGCGCGCAAGCGCGAGGTGCAGGCTCTTGAACAGCTTCTCGGCCAGTATGCCGCGGAGCCGTTGGACGGCCGGTGACGCCCCCCGGGAATCCGTGGAACCGAGTGGCGTTACAGTGGCCGCACGCAGGTGCTGCGCGCGGGCGGCGGGCGTCTAGCCCAGCGATCGCCGCTCGCGCAGCGCCTGGGCGAGTGTGCCCGCATCGACGTACTCGAGCTCGCCGCCCACGGGCACGCCGCGCGCGAGCCTGCTCACCTTGAGACCGCGTGCAGCGAGCAGCTGGCCCACGTAGTGCGCGGTCGCCTCGCCCTCGTTGGTGAAGTTGGTGGCGAGAATCACCTCGCGAACCACGCCGTCGGTGGCGCGCTTGATCAGGCGATCGAGGCGAATCTCCTTGGGACCGATGCCGTCGAGCGGCGACAACCGCCCCATGAGCACGAAGTACAGACCGCTATACGCCTGGGTCTGCTCCACCATCAGCTGGTCGGCAGGCGTTTCGACGACGCATAGCTGAGACGCGTCGCGCTTGGACGAGCGACACAGCGCACACAGCGTGTCTTCGGTGAAGGTGTTGCAACGTTCGCAGTGGCGCACGGTGTCCACCGCAGCGGCAAGCGCCTGCGCAAGGCCGCGCGCGCCGTCGCGGTCATGTTGCAAAAGATGCAGCGCCATGCGTTGCGCGGCTTTCGGGCCGACCCCCGGAAGGATGCGCAGCGCGCGGACCAGCGTGTCGAGGCTCGACAGCGGCTCCTGCCGGGCTGCGGCTGCTCGCGCAGTCTCCGCGCGATCGTTCATGCTCTGTCGATCAGAACGGCAGCTTGAAACCCGGCGGAATCGGCATGCCCGCGGTGAGCCCCGCCATCTTTTCCTGACTCACCGCTTCGGCGCGACGCACGCCATCGTTGAAGGCGGCAGCGACCAGGTCCTCGAGCATGTCGCGGTCCTCGCCGACCAGCGAGGCGTCGATGCTCACGCGCTTCACATCGTGACGGCAGGTCATCACGATCTTGACCAGGCCGGCGCCTGCCTGGCCCTCGACCTCGGTCTGCGCGAGCTCTTCCTGCGCACGCTTCAGGTTGTCCTGCATCTGCTGCGCCTGCTTCATGAGGCCGGCGAGCTGGTTCTTCATCATGGTCGTGATCCTCGGTGCTTCGGGGGTCGATGTGGCGCTCTTCACGCAACGCGCAGCGCGTCCTTCGCGAACGCCATCATCCTTCGGGTGGCAGCGGCTTGATGCTCTCGGGCTTCACGCGCGCGTCGAAGCGCTCGAGGAGGTCGCGCACGAACGGCTCCTCGCGGAAGGCCTGCTCGCCCTTGGCGAGCGCCTGAGCGCGTTCGCGCTTCTCCTGCGCCGCAAGCGATGCATCGGTGGACTCGCCGACTTCGAAGGCGAGGAGCAGCTTGCGACCGGTCGCCGATTCCAGTGCGACCTTCAGCTTGTCCGAGTACGCCTTGTCGGCGAGATGCTTGTGCGAAGCAGGCAGCGCGAGGGTCAGCGCGTTCCCCTCGATCGCCTTGAGCTCGGTTTGTGCGGCGAGTTGCGCGGCCATCCCCGTGAGCTTGAGCGCAGCGACGAATTCCGGCCATCCTTGCGGCTGTGCCGGCAGCTCGACGCGCGACGCGGTATCGCCCGATTGCGCCGCAGGTGCAGACGCTGCATTGTCACTCGACGATCGAGTGGGCGCCGGCGCGCGGATGGACGCGACGTTCGAAGGCTGCGCTTTCGCCGCCGGAACCGTACGCGGTCCCTGCGCCGGCGTTGCACCCTGAGGTCGTGGCGGCGTCGATGTCGAGGCCGCGCTTTCCACCGGCTCGAACGCCAGCAAGCGCAGCAGCGTCATGCTGAAGCCGGTCGCCTCGTCGGGCGCCAGCGCGAGATCGGCGCGTCCCTGCGTACAGATCTGATACGCAAGCTGCACCGATTCGGGGGTGAAGTGCGACGCGTAGCGCGTCACGCGCTCGTGGTCGTCGTAGTCCGCGGCTGCCTGCGGCACCGCCTGCGCCACCGCGATGCGATGGAACAGTCCGGCGAGGTCGTCGAGCGCCGCATCGAGCGCAACGCCACGTTCGACCAGCGCGTTGGCCTGCTCGAGCAGGAGCGAGCCGTCGTTCGCGAGGAGAGCATCGGCGATGCGATAGACGTAGTCACGCTCGACCAGCCCGAGCATCGCGCGCACTGCCGCTTCGCGCACTTCGCCGCCGCCGTAGGCGATGGCCTGATCGAGCAGCGACAATGCATCGCGCAGCGATCCCTGCGCCGCGCGCGCGAGCAACTGCAGCGGCGCTTCGTCGTAGGCGACTTTCTCCGCATCGAGGATGCTCGCGAGTCGTCCCGCGATCTGCGGCGCCGGCAACGGCTTGAGATTGAACTGCAGGCAGCGCGAGAGCACCGTCACCGGCACCTTCTGCGGATCGGTGGTCGCGAGGACGAACTTCAGGTGCTCGGGCGGCTCCTCGAGCGTCTTCAGCATCGAGTTGAAGGCGCCCTTGGACAGCATGTGCACTTCGTCGATCAGGTAGACCTTGTAGCGACCCGCGGTCGGTGCATAACGCGCGTTGTCGAGGATCTCGCGCATGTTGTCCACGCCGGTGTTCGACGCCGCGTCGAGCTCGAGCAGGTCGACGAAGCGCCCGCCATCGATCTCCGTGCACGCCGTGCACACGCCGCATGGCGCGGCCGTCACGCCGTTCACGCAATTGAGGCTCTTGGCGAGGATGCGTGCGATGGTGGTCTTGCCCACACCGCGCGTGCCGGTGAGCAGGTAGGCGTGATGCAGCGTGCCGCGCGACAGTGCGTTGGTGAGCGCGGTGACGACGTGCTCCTGCCCGACGAGCTCGGCGAACACCTTGGGTCGCCATTTCCGCGCGAGGACCTGGTAGCTCATGAAAGGAATATGCGTGCGGGCAGGCAAAAGCGCAACTGCGTCGCTCGTGCAGTTGTTCGCCTGAAATCGGCCGGCTTTGCCGGCGATTTCAGGGTCTCTCTAGACCGGGCAAAAGTAGGTTTTCACTTTTGCCCGCTTGGGCATAGGTGGCGAGCCGTTCCCCCGGCACTTGCAGAGAATCGCTGTGGCTGCTTCCTTCCGGACCTGACCAGGTTCACGACCATGCAATGCGGGGCGACCCGCCGTTGATCGTGGCGCGAGCGCGATGCATCGGATTATACCTGCCTTTCGGAAGCGCCGAACGGCATCGCGCAGTCGCGTGGCTATAATCGCCCCGGGCCTTGAGTCGACACCGATGCCCCCTTTCAGTCATCGGCAGCGCATTTCATTTCTTCCGTCACCCCGTGCAATCATCGCGGGCAGTGCGTTGTGGCTTGCAGCATGCGGCCCGGCGCAGAACGGCCTCCCCGATCCCGCTACGCAACTGATCGTCATCGTTCGGCCCGGCCCCGCGACGTGGTTCCCGGGTCCTGACGGCAACGCGCTCGGCTTCGAGCACGATCTGCTCACGCGTTTCGCCGCCGAACGCAAGTTGCCGCTCAGTGTCGTCGTCGCGGACAGCGCGTCGGCATGGGTCGCGCGGCTGCGTGGAGGCGATGCGCACATCGCGATCGGCGGCCTGTTTCCTCCGCCGGACGACACCGGCCAACCGTCGTCCTCGCCTCCCCTTCTATGGACGCACGGGTACTACTCGGTGGAACCGGTGCTCGTCTACAACGTCGACGGCTATCGGCCGCGCAGGATCGCCGATCTCTCGGGCGCCCAGGTCGCCTACGCTGCGCATTCCGGCATGGAGTCGGCGCTGGCGGCGCTGCGCAGCGCGCATCCCGAAGTGACGTGGCGAGCGATCGACGCGCCGTCGAATGAGGCGCTGATCGCGCAAGTGTCCGCCGGCGACATCGATTACGCAGTCGTGCCGTCGAACGCCGCCGCGGTGCTGCGCAACATCTATCTCGATTTCGACGTCGCGTTCGCCGTGGGGCCTCCGCGCGATCTCGCGTGGGCGCTGCCGGCCGGTCAGGAGCGCTTGCGCGATGCGCTCGATGAATTCTTCGAGCAGCTGCGCCAAAGCGGGACGCTCGCGCGCTACGCGGAACGCTACTTCGCCGCGCCGCGCGAGGTCGAGCGCATCGACGCGGGCGTTCTGCAGGAGCGCATCCGCTCGATGCTGCCGCAGTTGCGTTATGCGTTCCAGCAAGCTCAGGCGGTGAGCGGCATCGAGTGGCGCCTGATCGCCGCGATCGCGTATCAGGAGTCGCAATGGGACCCGCTCGCCACGAGCGAAACCGGTGTGAAGGGCCTGATGCAGCTCACCGAGGACACCGCGCGCCGCCTCGGACTCGAGGATCGACTCGATGCGCGACTGTCGGTGCTCGCCGCCGCGCGCTATCTGCGCGACATCAAGAGCAAGCTGCCCGCGCGCATTGCGGAGCCCGATCGCACGTGGCTTGCGCTCGCCGCATTCAACATCGGAATCGGACATCTCGAGGACGCACGCATCCTCGCGCAGAAGCAAAAGCTCAATCCCGACCTTTGGAGCGATGTGCGCATAGCGTTGCCGCTGCTCGCCGACCCGGACTATTACCAGCAGGCGAAAAACGGCTACGCGCGCGGCGGCATGCCGGTCGCGTTCGTCGATCGCGTTCGCGGCTACTACGATATCCTGCTGCGGGCGGAGCCGTCGTACCAACCCCGTTTGCGCGCGTGGTCGCTCGCCCCGCCGCCCGACGACAAGGTGTCGATCGAGCGCGTATCCACGGCGCCGCGCTAGAATTCGCCTGCGCTCGCCTCGGGCGCCGTGACGCCCGCCATGATGTCCGTCGCCAGTCGCCTCGTTGTACTTTGCCTCGCGTGTGTCGCCCAGCTCGCGTGGGCGCAGGCGCCTGCGAGTGTATGGATCGAGGAGCTCACCTGGACCGAAGTGCGCGATGCATTGCGCGCAGGTCACACCACCGTCATCGTGCCCATCGGCGCCACCGAGCAGAACGGGCCGCACATGGTGCTCGGCAAGCACAACGTGCGCGTGCACGTGCTCGCCGAGCGAATCGCGCGCGAGCTCGGCAACGCGCTGGTCGCGCCGGTGATCGCCTATGTGCCGGAAGGAAGCATCACGCCGCCGGCCGCGCACATGCGCTATGCCGGCACGATCAGCATCTCGTCGGAGGCGTTCCAGAAGATGCTCGAGGGGGCCGCACGCAGCTTCCGCCAGCACGGCTTCCGCGACATCGTGCTGCTCGGCGATCACGGCGGCTACCAGGCCGACGAGCGGGCCGTCGCGGCGCGACTCAACCGCGAGTGGGCCTCATCGGGCACTCGCGTCCACGCCGTGCCCGAGTACTATCGCGTGGTGGAAACCGAGTACGTCGCCGCGTTGCATCGGCGCGGCGTCAGCGATGCTGAGATCGGCACCCACGCAGGCCTTGCCGATACCTCGCTCGCACTGGCAGTAGATCCCAAGCTCGTGCGCGCGGATCGTCTCGCGAGCGCCACGGCCGGCAAGGACGGTGTGCATGGTGATCCGCGCCATGCGACGGCGGAGCTCGGTCAGGTCGGCGTGGACCTCATCGTCGCGCGCACCGTCGAGGCCATTCGCAAAGCGACCCATCGTTGAAGCCTCCACGCGAGGCCAACGCGGCCGTGCGTCGAAACAGATTCCCGATCGCCCATTCCATCGACTGGAAGCTCCTGTCATGCACGTCAACGTTCGCTCCAGCTTGCCCTTCGCTTTCCGCACCATCGTTGCCTGCGCAGCATCGGCGATCCCGGCGCTGGTCCTCGCTCAGTCCGCGCCCGCGGCGTCCAGCGCAACGGTGCAAACGGTCCCGGGCATGCCGGGCGTTCCCGACCCTTCCAACCTCTACAGCGAAACGCGCGCGGGCAAGCTGTCCGAGAAGGTCAATGCGGCGCTGCCGCGTGTCTACGTCCCGAACCTGCAATCGAACGACGTGTACGTCATCGATCCGGCGACGCTGAAGGTCATCGACAAGTTCAAGGTCGGCATCAATCCTCAGCACGCGGTGCCTTCGTGGGATCTCGAGACGCTGTGGGTTGCCAACAACGCGGAGAATCGCACCGACGGCAGCCTCACGCCGATCGATCCGAAGACCGGCAAGCCGGGCAAGGCGATTGCGGTGGACGATCCGTACAACATGTATTTCTCGCCCGACGGCAAATCGGCCATCGTCGTGGCCGAGGCGCATCATCGGCTCGATTTCCGCGATCCGAAGTCGATGGCGCTGCAATACTCGATCGACGTGCCGGAATGCGGCGGGATCAATCACGCCGACTTTTCGATCGACGGCCGCTATGCGATCTTCACCTGCGAGTTCCAGGGCAAGCTCGCCAAGATCGACCTGGTCGATCGCAGGGTGCTCGGTTATATCAAGCTGTCGAAGGGTGGCATGCCACAGGACATTCGCGTCTCTCCCGACGGACGCAAGTTCTACGTCGCGGACATGAAAGCGGATGGCATCTTCGTCGTCGACGGCGCGTCGTTCAAGGAAATCGGCTTCGTGGCAACCGGCAAGGGCACGCACGGCCTTTACCCGAGCCGCGATGCCACCAAGCTGTACGTCGCCAATCGGGGCTCGAACATGATCCACGGCCCGGCGCATGGCAAGGGCAGCGTAGCGGTGGTGGATTTCGCCACCGACAAGGTGGTCGCCAACTGGCCCATTCCCGGCGGCGGCAGCCCGGACATGGGCAACGTGAGCGCCGACGGCAAGCAGCTCTGGTTATCGGGGCGCTACGACAACGTCGTGTATGTCTTCGACACCGACTCGGGCAACGTCACCAAGATTCCGGTCGGCAAGGAGCCGCATGGACTCGCTGTGTGGCCGCAGCCGGGGCGATACTGTCTGGGACATACGGGGAATATGCGGTAGCAGCCGCGCAAAGTTTCGCGAGCCGGCGTACCGGTGCGTGTTTAGCGCGCTACTGCGCGGCTCGCACGATACATCGCGCGGATGAATGCTTGCGCGGAAAGCTGGGGGTGGCCCGTCGCTGTGCGCGCCTCGACATCCGCAAGATCGCGCGTTGTGCGGCGGCTTAGCTCTAATGGCCCGCTCGCGTCGCTTAAGCGGCGGCCTCGATCCGCTCGATCCCGCCCATATACGGCTGCAACACGCGCGGCACCGCGATGCTGCCGTCGGCCTGCTGGTAGTTCTCCATCACCGCGACGAGCGTTCGTCCCACGGCGAGGCCCGAGCCGTTGAGCGTGTGCACGAGCTCGGGCTTGCCAGCCGCGTTGCGAAAGCGTGCCTGCATGCGTCGCGCCTGGAACGCTTCGCAGTTCGAACACGACGAGATCTCGCGATAAGCGCCCTGGCCTGGCAGCCACACTTCCAGATCGTAGGTCTTCGCTGCCGCGAAGCCCATGTCGCCCGTGCACAGAAGCATGACGCGATAGGGAAGCTCGAGCCGCTGCAGGATCACCTCGGCGTGGCCGGTCAATTCCTCGAGCGCATCGAAGGAACGCTCGGGATGCACGATCTGCACCATCTCCACCTTGTCGAACTGGTGCTGGCGGATCATGCCGCGCGTGTCCTTGCCGTAGCTCCCCGCCTCGGAGCGAAAGCACGGCGTGTGCGCGGTCAGTCGCACGGGCAGCAGGTCGGCCGGGAGGATCTCGCCGCGCACCGAGTTGGTCAGCGTGATCTCCGAGGTCGAGATGAGGTACAGCCGCTCCGCGGCCACCGTGTCCTCGACGTCCTGCCCGCCTTTGTAGACGGAGAACATGTCCGCCTCGAACTTGGGAAGCTGTGTCGTGCCCACCAGCGTTTCGGCGGTGACGATGTAAGGCGTGTAGCACTCGGTATAGCCATGCTCGCGCGTGTGCACGTCGAGCATGAATTGCGCGAGCGCGCGATGCAGCCTTGCGATGCCGGCGCGCAGAAACGAGAAACGCGCGCCGGAGAGCTTCGCGGCCGTCGCGAAGTCGATCTGCCCCAGCGCCTCGCCGAGGTCGGTGTGATCGAGCGGCTTGAAGTCGAAGGTTCGCGGCGTGCCGATGCGGCGCACTTCGACGTTGTCGTCGGCGGATTTGCCGACGGGCACGCTGGGATGCGGAAGATTCGGCAGATTGAGAAGGAAATCACGCAGCAGTGTCTGCACGCGATCGAGCTCGGACTCGAGCGACTTCAAATCCTCGCCGACGCCCGCGACCTGGGCGAGTATCGGCGCTGCATCCTCACTTCGCGCCTTCGCAACGCCGACCTGCTTGGAGAGCTGATTGCGCTTTTGCTGCAACTCCTGCGTGCGTGTCTGGATGTCCTTGCGCTCGGCCTCCAGGCGTTCGAACGCGCTTGCGTCGAGGGTGACGCCGCGCTTTGCGAGACCTGCGGCAACGGCCCGCAAGTCGTTGCGGAGGAGATTGATGTCGAGC
>DATKLH010000108.1:0-3853 GCA_035542515.1 Casimicrobiaceae bacterium | reverse complement strand
TACATCATGATCCTCGCGGCGATCGGCCCCGTCGCGATGATCGTCGCCTTCGCGGGGCTCGGCGTTGCGTTCAGCATCCGTACGGCGCTCGTCGCCTACGTGAATTCGCTGATCGGCGTCACGCTTCTGGCTTTGGTGGTGGACCTGCTCGCGCCGACCTTCGGCGGACACAAGGACTATGCTTCCGCCCTGCGCCTGACCGCATACAGTTTCACCGCGGTCTGGGTCGCCGAGATCGCGCTGGTGGTACCGATCTTCGGCTGGCTGGTGGTGCTGATCGCCGCGATCTACGCCTTCTACCTGTTCATGCTCGGTGCACCGCACCTGCGCAAATGCACAGCGGATCGGGCGATCCCCTTCACGATCGTTGTGCTGCTATGTTCGATCGTGCTCTCGTACCTGATCCAGCGGCTGCTGTACGGCATGGCGTTCGGCGGCGAGCCGCTCGGCGCCGCGGGAATGATGCCGCTGCTGCGCTATTAGCAGCTGCGCGGAAGGCATCGGCAACAACGACAACGCGCGACGCAGCGGAAACCTGCGGAGCCGCCACACGACGCGCCGTCGTCGGACGGCTGCATGAGCGGCTTGCCCGACGCGAGCATCAGCCGCCGCCGGAGGTGCTCGGGTTGACCGTCGGATTGAGATACGACTGCGGCGTCATCGAATGTGCCCAGCCGTACAGCCGCTCGCGCCGAGTCTGCGGGCGCGCGTGCATGTAGCGCTCGAGCTCGAGCAGCGCCTTGCGATAGACCTCGCGCTTGAAGTCGATCACGCTGTCGAGCGGCACCCAGTACTCGTGCCAGCGCCAGGCGTCGAACTCCGGCTTGTCGGTCGCGCGCAGGCTGACGTCGTTGTCGCGTCCGGTCAGCCGCAGGAGATACCAGATCTGCTTCTGGCCGCGGTAGCTACCGCGCCATTCGCGCTTGATCCAATGATGTGGTACGTCGTAGCGAAGCCAGTCCCGCGTTCGGCCCAGGATCCTCACGTGGTGCGGATGAAGCCCGACTTCCTCGCGCAACTCCCGGAACATCGCCTTTTCGGGTGTTTCACCGGGATTGATGCCGCCCTGCGGAAATTGCCACGAGTGCTCTCGGATCCGTTTGCCCCAGAAGACCTGATTCTTGCCGTTGACGATGACGATGGCGACGTTCGGGCGATAGCCGTCACGGTCGAGCATCGTGCTCACCCCGATGCAATAAAGTTGCAAACATTGTTGCACAGATCGCAGGGTGTTGCCTAGAAGCGACAGTCGGCCGCCACGGCCGCTTCGTCGGGCGCGGCGAGCACTTGCGCGACGCCGCTCGTCCGCCCATGGCACGTCAACGGCTCGCCCTTGCGACTCGGGCGGCGATCATCACCGCCCGGCGCGATTCAATGGCCGCGCGGCGGCGACTCCGCGGGCACCAGATCGATGTCGATGGTGCGGTCGCGCCGGATTACGCGCACGCTCAGTGTCGCGCCGATGTGGTCTCCGACCAGCGCGCGCTGCAGATCGTCGATGCCCGCAACCGGCATTCCGCCCACATGGACGATCACATCGCCGGCTTGCAAGCCCGCTTGCCCGGCGGGCGAACCTTTTTCGATCGATTCGATGCGGACGCCCGACTCGTGCGCAAGGCCGAAATGGCGCGCGATGCGCCGCGGCAGCGCGAGCGTCTGGCCGCCGATGCCGAGATACGCGCGACGCACGCGACCTTCGCGAATGAGTGCAACGGCGACGCGCTCCGCAGTGGACGCGCCGATCGCGAAGCAGATGCCCTGTGCCGGCAGGATCACTGCCGTGTTGACGCCGATGACTTCGCCGCGCGCGTTGACCAGCGGTCCGCCGGAGTTGCCCGGATTGAGCGCCGCGTCGGTTTGCAGCACGTTGTCGAGCAGCCGACCGGTCTGCGCGCGCATCGAACGTCCGAGCGCGCTAACGATGCCGGCGGTCACGGTGTGCTGAAAGCCATAAGGGCTGCCGATGGCGATCGCGATCTGACCCACGCGCAGCGGCGTGGCGTCGGCGAAGCGAACGAACGGAACCTCGGCGACGCCGACCTTCAGCACCGCGAGGTCGGAGTCGGGATCGTCACCGACGACCGATGCCGCTGCGCAACGACCGTCCTCGAGCGTGACTTCGAGCGAGCTCGCGCCTCCCGCGACGTGACTGTTCGTCACAAGATAGCCGTCGGGCGTGATGAAAAAGCCCGAGCCGGAACCTTGCGCCCGGCCGCGGCGGCCGGCGGAACGTTCAACGCGCACGTGCGCAACGGCCGGCGCGACGCGCGCCACCGCCGAGCTCACGGCCTGCGAATAGGCGTCGAGCAGCCGGGAATCATCGCTTGCCGCAACGGCGTCGCCGTTCGCGGGACCTGCCGCACCGTCGAGCGCGGCCCATTGCAAACCATCGAGAGGAGGCATGCAAACCGAGATGGCGGCGCTTGCGCGCAAGTTCAACCTCGACCCGCAGGCATGCGATCCTGCCGTCAGTTCCCGTCCGGTCCGCCGGTGCGACGTGCGCGCATCAGCGGCCATGCGAACCACAGCGCCCCGAACAGCGCCGCGGCAACGCACGACACCGCAATGGCGAAGCCGAGGTGGTCGACCACCATGAACGTCACCAGCGCCATGTCGAGCACGACGCTTACCGCCAGCGCCAGCATGCCGCCGGCGATGAAGCGGGAGGCTCGATCGATGAAGTGGTGCGTGATGCGACCACGTTCCGCGAGACGGTGATACGCCGCCGGTGCGATCACCAGCGCCATTGCCACGGCATCGATCGCCAGAGAGGCGAGGTGCACCTGCTGCCACGTTTCGGCGAGATGCGAGAAGCGCTCGTTGAACACCGCGATCAACTGGAAGCCGAACAGCGTCTGGATACCGGGAAGCACCATCCGCGCCTCCGACAGCACGTTGTCGGCTTCGCCCGTGAGCGATTGCATCTCGACTGGCGGTCGCCCATGCGCACCGTGGCCTCCTCGATCGGCGCTGCGACCCTGCGCGGCTTCGCTAGAACGGTTGGGCGAACCCGATGCGTGCTCGGTGCGCGCCATTTTCGCCACTTTTTGCACGAAGCTTCGGGTCACCGGTCCGATCGTTTGGCAAGTGATCTCCGGAACGGAACACTAGCGCAGCTTGCGCGACCTTACGTAGGCGTCCGCTTCGCGCGCCGAGGCCCAGCCGGTTACCTTCACGTGCTTGTCGGTGAATCTCGCGACATCGACGAAGAACTGCTCGAGTTGCTCGCGCACATCGTCGGGCAGACTCTCCGCGGCGGCGGCGCGCGGGTCACGCCACGAAGGGAGCACCACGACGCGGTGATTCTCGCGCGCGCTGCCGCGCGAGGGCTTTTCCCGCAGCTTGACCATGCCGATGGCGCGACCCGGGATCAGCACGCCGGGATAGGTTGCGACATCGTTGAGCATCAACGCGTCGATCGGATCGCCGTCGGGCGCGCGCGTACCCGGGATGAAACCCCAGTCGAACGGATAGCTCATGCCCAGCGGCAATGGCCGGCCGACCTCGAAGACGCCGTGCTCGGCGTCGTAGTCGAACTTGAGGCACGAGCCGCGCGGACACTCGACGATGACCCGCAGCGCACCGTCATCGGCATAGGCCGGGATCTCGAGTAGCGCAGGTGACATGCTGGCCCTTTGTTGTGATCGTTGTGCAGGTTGCGACCGTCGAGTCGCCTCGGACGTTCCATGCGCGAGGCGTAACACCGCGCGCCCGGCTCGCACGACTGCACAAGCTCGACATCTAAGTTGTGGTGCGTCTCGCCCCTGCGCGGTTTCCGGCGCGATGCCGTATATTCATACGGTATGCGCTTCGGCATCGTACTGGTGTGCGCCTGGGGCAGGCCGCTGCCGCG
>DATKLH010000107.1:0-7220 GCA_035542515.1 Casimicrobiaceae bacterium | reverse complement strand
TTGGCGCACCGAAGGCGGCGATTCGAGGAGCGTCCAGGCAGTCCGGGCTAGAGAACGAAGCGGGGCTTGCGCTTGCGGGGCCTGCGTGGCGGAGCAGCGGGGGTCGGCGAATCGGAGGCGGGAACCCGCGCCGCCGGCGCGGATGCCGGCGGCGTGGGCGAGTCGGGTTGTGGTTTCGCCGGTTGCGTGGTGTCGGTCATCGTGCGCCCGCGGGAGCTGCCGAGCGCATCGCCGCTTGTGACGTGGCTTGCGGCTTCAGCGTGAGCCAGACGTTCACGACGAACATCAGGATGCCGACGCCGACCACCATCGACAGGACGCCGACCACCGGCTCCGCGCCCGGATGGCCGGACAGGAGGAAGGCGAGAGCGACCATCAGCGGCGGCAGCCCGACGTTGTGCAGCCAGAAGTGCGTCTTCGCAAGTCGGGTCTGCGCGGCTTCCGGGTACAGCGTGTAGATGAGGCCGCACAGCGCGAGCGACGCCCAACCGAGCAGGTTGATGTGCGCGTGCACCGGCATGAACGTGAACTGCCCGGTCATGCCCATGGCCAGACCGATCGAAACGCCGACGGCGAAATACAGCACTGCGATTTTGATGAAACGCATTCCCATGTGTGTTCTCCGTAAGTAGGTATGGCAGGCGACAAGCGAGCTTCAGGCCGCCGCGCGTGCGTCGTGGATGGGACACGCCGCGTGCACGATCGCGCATAGCGAAGGATGCACGCGCCGCGCCAGCACCACGCACAGGTCGCGGTCGTTGTGCGGCAAGGCCGCGTGCCGCGCGAGCTGCAAGACTCGTCGCAGCGGTTCGACGTGCGCTTGCGCATAAGCGAAATACGCCCCGCGCGTCAGTTGCAGGTTGGCAAGCAGCGTCGCGACGCTGCACGCTGATGCGCATTTCGCGTCGCGCGCATCGCGGCCGCAGGGATCGTGGTCCAGTGTCGCCGCAGCGTCGGCGAGCGAGCCCAACAGGCGCAGCCCGCGCGGATCGGTCTCACCGAGCACCGCGACAGCCGCGTAACAGGCGAAAGCTTCGGCGATCCAGGGGCGCGGGAATGTGCATCCTTGTTCGACGAACACAAAGTGGGCGACCTCCCGGGCGATCAGGGCCTCGGCAACGGCTGCGAGCGCGGGACCCCGGGTGGACCCGTCCGGACCATGGACGGCGAGGATATCCCGAAGCGTGTCAGGCGCGAGCTTCCCCGCGAGGTGGGAACTCAGCGCATGCCACGCGCGCGGTGGTTCGGCACCCAGGACGAGCACTCCTTGCGCGATGTGCGGTACTCCGTAGTCGGTGGTCTGCGCGTGACGGGTCCAGTCGTCGCGATCGAGCACCAGCAGCGCGAGATCAGTCTCACGCCGCAACGCGCCGCGCAGGAACGTCCACGCGAGCTCGGCGCGATGCGCTATGCGCGCGCCGGCGCGCGTTGTGCTGGCGCTCGTCGCCACCGGGAAAGGAAACCACGGCAGTGGTGTCAGTCCCGGGGGCAGGACCTTCGCGGCGCCGGAGCGCGCGCGGCGAGCAATCGAAGCTTCGCTGTGCATAGCGGTGTCAGAAGATCATGAATGGGCCGAGCGCGGAAGCGACGGCCGTCGGCCGGTCGAGCCAGCTTCCGGCCTCCTCGCTCAACCGGCAATGCCGCGACGAATCGCGCAGTGTCGCAAGCGCGTCGCCGAGCTTGAGGCTGGCGATGCAGCCGCATTCCGACGCGACGTGCCGAACCGTGTCGCCCTGGACCAGCCGGGGCGCGATCTCCACCGCCAAGCCCACGCCGGCGAACAGGGCCAGCGCGAACCAGAGCACCATCTTGCGGAACATCGAACGCATGAGACCTCCCGCGTTGCCTGGCCGGCGATCGATGATAGCCGGCACCGGGGACTTCCCCGGTTGCTGCGAATGGTGCTCGCCCGGTACTCGCGGATGGCTGACGGATTGGGAATGCGGGATCGCACAATCCGGGTCCGCGTGGGGAAAATGGCGCCAATGGCCTCCCCCGACTCATGAACGCGCCGCGTGGCTGGGCGACGGTGCCTCGGCCCGTGCCACGGCGCCGGTCCACCCACACCTGGGAAGGCCCCCATGCATTGCGCCGGGTACAGGCGTGAATGGCGTCGTCGGTCCCAGGCCGGCGCATCAGGTCCGGCTCACCGCGGCACGGCTGCGCTCGCCGGCGGACCCACTGCGCTAAACCGCGGAACGATTGTGCTGACGGATTGCTGACCTGCAACCCAGGGACGCTATAGTGAGTGGCACCAAGGAGCCCGCCATGGATGGTGCGATCGATTATCTGCATCCCAATCTGCCGACCGGCCTGGCATGCGTCACGATGCCGGTCGTCGAAGCCACGCCGGTGTCACTGAAGTCTTACGGGTCCCTGGTGGACGATCCGGCGCAATGCGTCATCGAGATCGTGCGATGGCCGGCACAGGGATGGCGTCCGGTCGACCACGACAGCGGCGACGAAGCCGGGACCACGCAGGGAACCTTCGTGAGCGAATGGCGCGGCGATATCCTGTTCGGCCGTAACGAGGCCGTCGATGGGCACTACGTGCTCGCCTACGCGGACGACCCGGCGAATTGCGTCACCGACCATTCGCGCGAACCGTCGCGCATGTTGTTGTGGCACGCCAATTACCATCCGGATGGCGGGCAGCTGTTCTTCCCTCTGGATCGCGCCCCTTTCTACGTTCCGCTCGCCTTGCCCGGTGACGACGTGCGTCCCGAGCACTTCGTGTGCTTTCGCTTCGACGGGTCGCGGGGACTCTACATTCATCCCAACGTGTGGCACGAAGGGGTGTTCACCTTGCAGCGCACGCAGCGCTTCTTCGATCGCCAGGGTGCCGTGCATGCCCGCGTGTCGGTGGATTTCGCGCGCGAGTTCGGCTGCCTGCTCGAAGCCCCCATCGGGTCCTGACGCGGGTCCGCTGCCATGCATCCTCTCGACACGCCCGCGTGGAGTGCGCTGACATCGGTCCAGGCGCGCATGGGTGTTGGCGATGCCCGCGCACGACGCTTCCTTCCGCACTTCACCAAGATCGGCGCCGTGGCGGACGCTACACCCGATGCGTACGAGGCGCTCGCGCAGCTGATGGAGCCGGAGGAAGCGCTGTACTTGGTGAGCCACGACATTGCATTGCCGCGGGCGCTGCGTCTGGTCCGCGAGGGCATGACGGCGCAGATGGTCTACGACGGATCACCGATCGAACGCGTGAGTGGCATGCCGATCGAGCCGCTCGGCGATGCGGATAGCGATGCGATGGTCGCCCTCACGACGCTGACGCGTCCCGGCCCGTTCGGGTCGCGTACTCACGAATTCGGCGGTTACGTCGGCATCAAGCGCGACGGCGAGCTCGTCGCAATGGCAGGACAGCGCATGGCAGTGCCGGGCTTTCGGGAAGTGAGCGCCGTATGCACGCATCCCGACCATCGCGGACGTGGCTACGCCAAGGCGTTGATGCTGCACGTCATGGCGGGGATCATCGCGCGCGGCGAGCGTCCGTTCCTGCACGTGGAGGATCACAACGTCAACGCCAAGCGCATTTACGAGCGGATGGGATTTCGGCAGCGCTTGGCGTTCCTCTTGCGGGTGGCGTGCCGATCGACTTGAAGGCAACAGCGCCGCTCGCGTCAGCTTCACGACTCCGCGCGTGGCGATTCATCGGTGAGGCCGTAAGCCGTTTGCAACCCGGACAGACCCGGAAGCGCGAATTCGCCGAGCAACGCGAGCGGCGTGCTGCATCGTGCCGCGAAGTCGCTCGACACGATGGTCGAGCGCCCGAGCTGACCGGCCAATTTTTCCAGTCGCGCGGCCAGGTTCACCGCCGGGCCGATGCAGGTGAAGTCGAGTCGGTTGGCGCCGCCGATGTTTCCATACAGCACTTCGCCCACGTGAAGCGCGACGCCGAAGCGCGGGTACGTTCCCTGGCTCGCATCCGTCGCCAGCGCGTCGATGCTGCATTTCGATTGTGCGGCCGCGCGCAGCGCCGCGCTGCACGCGTTGCCGGTGTCGTCGGCTGACCGTAGCGGGAAGATCGCGAGCAGGCCGTCGCCGATGAATTTCAGCACCTCGCCACCCTGTTCCTGGATCGCCGGCACCTGGCAGTCGAAATAGCGGTTGAGGAGCTCGATCAGCGTGCGCGGCTGCAGACGGTCGGACAACGCGGTGAACCCGCGCATGTCGGACAGCCAGATCACCGCCCGGATCGTCTCGGTGTGCCCGCGACGGATCTGGCCGGAAAGGATGCGCTGTCCCGCGTGAGCGCCGACGTAGGTGTCGAGCAGCGTCCGCGCAGTGCGCGTGAGCGCGCGGACCTCGGCCACCCGCGCAAGCGGAGCGGTTATGGAATGGAGCACATCGATGTGCTCGTCGGCGAAGCCTTCCGGCTGACGCGTGGTCCAGCTCGCAACATGCACCGTTCCATCGGTGAAGAGCAACGGAACGGCGAGATAATCCGTGGCGCCGTCGGCGCGCAGATCACGGAGCAGCGCGAACTCCGCCGCCTCGTCGGCGTTCGCAAGGCGTCGGCGCATCGGTGCCGCCGTTGCATAGACACGGGCGACCGGGCTGTCGAGAAAATCGGGTGTCTGCAGCCGCGCGAAAACGAGCTCCCCCACTTCCACACCGGACTCCGGACGCCACAGGAAACGGCGCCCCGTGACCTCGGGATGCAGCGTACGTACCAGCACAGCGGCGCGCGATAGCGGAATCCCGCACGCGAGCAACTGCTCGCAAAGCTGCGCCAGGACCTCCTGCGGCAACGCGGCGGAACGCGCTCCGTCGGTGAGCCAGTCGGCGATGGCGGAGGCGTTGCAACGGGGCATGCGATGGCGGCGTAGGAAATGCTCGGTCGAAACATCGCGAACGCTTGCGCTTCCGCGCGTTACGGCTAACCGAGCGTGGCTCTGACCGCCTCCGTCTCGGTGTTCGGTTTGCGCCCCAGCACGATCGACAGCAGCTCGCGACAACGTCGATAGGTGGTGAGCGCGCCGGCAGGATCGCCGAGCTCGCGCTGACACACCATGAGCCGTTGATAGATGGTCTCGGCGAGGTTGTCGATGTCGAGCGCACGCTCGTAGAGTGCGCGCGCGTTCTGCCATTCATCGGCGCGTTCGTAGGCGTGGCCCGCGGCGAGCACCGCGCGCACCATGCGAGCCTGCAGCCGATCGCGCAGCGGAAGCGCCCAGGGCGTGGCCGCCTCGAGCGCGAGGAAGTGGCCGCGATACAGCTTGAGCGCGACGTCGACGTCGGGCGGATCGCGATCGAGCGCACGTTCGAAAGCCCACGTGTCGACGAAGACGGTCGCGGAGTTGAGTGACAGCTTGCCCTCGGCAAGTGCGATCGCCCCTTCCACACCGAGCAGCTTCCGCAAGCGATACACGTTGCTGTCGAACGACGTCTTCGCGCCGTCGCCTTCCGCTTCGGGCCACAGCAGCGCGGTGAGCGTCGCCGCATCGACATTGCGACCGCCATGCGCGATCAGCGCCTTGAGCAGCTCGAGCGGCTTCTTCTGCGCCTTGCCCTTCGACACCAGCGGCTTTCCGTCGACCACGATCGCGAATTCGCCGAGCGTATGAAGCGCGAGGGCCCACGGCCAGGCCGCGTTGTCGGGCGATGGCGGCGCAAGCTGGCGCTGCCGGATCAGGTCCTTCACGTAATCGGCTTCGATCCCGTGCTCGAGCGCAAGCGCGAACAGCGGAGCGGTCACGCCGGGCGATTGGCGCATGAATCCGCGATAGCCATGCTCGCGACAACGAGGCAACGCTTCGCGCAGATGCTCGACCGCCGCGTCGATCCGGCCTTCCAGACGCGCGAGATGCGCACGAACGATCTCGCGCTGGATCGTGAAGTTGCGCTTGTCGATCCCCGAGGCGACGGCGACCGCTTCGTCGTAGAGCCTGAGGGTGCGATCGATCTCGTTGAGCTCGAGGCGGCACAACGCCTCGCGCACCAGGAAATGCGGGATCTGCATGGACGGCAATCCCGCCTCGCGCCCGATCGCGAGCGCGTCCGCCGCGGCCATCGCGGCATCGCGGCCGCGTCCTTCGAGCAGGCGCACAGTGGATTCCTGGAAGCGGAAGTACGCGACGTCCATGCGCCGGGCCGGGTTGAGCACCGAGCGCAACTTTTCGAGTGCCGCGACCGCTCCGGCGACGTCCTGCGTGGCGACGTACGGAGGCACCTCGGCGTAATAGATCTCGAAGAGCTGGCTCTTGAGTCCGCTCTCGCGCGCGATGGCTTCGGCCTCGTCCATGGTGCGCTTCGCCTTGGCGAACCGGCCGAGGATCTGGTGATTGAACGCGAGATGCACGCGCCACCACACCTGGTTGAGCGGCGTGGCGAGCGGATCATCCAGCCACGGCTGCACGCGCGCGATCAGTGCATCGGCCGTGTCGCCCTTGGTCTTCCAGTTGTAGTAGTTGAACAGGATGGCCGCAGCGTTGAGCCGCTGGTTGAGCGGAACCGTGTCGACCTCGGGCGCATCGATCAGGCGTTGGACCTGCGCCGCGACCTCGCCGATGCGCGGATGCTCGGGCTGGCGGAACAGCAGCGCGATGAGGAACGACGCGTAGGTGCGCAGCGCGTCGTAGGCTGCCGGCAGGGCCCGGTCGTCGAGGGTCTTCTCGAACACCTCGATCCAGCGATCGAGTGGCGTGAAGTCGGCCCATTCGAAATAGTGGCAATCGACGGCGTGCGCCGCGGTCATCAACTGGCGGCGCAGGTCGCCGTTTCCCACGAAGCCCGCATAGGCGGCGTTGAGCAGCGCCTTCGCACGCGGTGGGTCGGCGTAGAGCAGCGCCACACCGAGATACAGCGACAAGCGCGGCTCGCGCTGACGCACGTCCTCGGGCATCGCATCGATCCAGCGTGCGAGCGTGTTGCCGCGCCCTTCGGCGAGCAGCGACGCACCGGCGTGCAGCGACAATCCGACCAGCGCGGGCCATGCGCGCGCTTCGCGATACAGCTCCGCAGCGGAATCGAAATCGCCGCGCGATACGAGCTGTCCCGCTGCGCGGTCGAGCGCCGCCCGGCGTTCCTCCGGCGAAAGCCGCCGGTGTCCCTGGTCGAGCAGGAACTCGCGGAACAGGGCATGGAACTGGTACACCGGGTCGGCACCGCTGCGACGGCGATCGGTGAACAGGTGGTTGCGATACAGGTAGTCGAGCACGCGCGGCGCGTCCTCGTCACCGGTGATCGCTTCGGAGTCCGCCGCGCTGATC
>DATKLH010000106.1:0-4662 GCA_035542515.1 Casimicrobiaceae bacterium | reverse complement strand
AACACACCCTCGAACCACGGCGCTCCGCACAGGATCGCGCTCTCGCGGACGATGACTCGCGCGCGGAGCATCCGATCCCGCGGCAGCAGGCGCGCGGTGACGTCGCCGCCACCGATGTCTTCCGCGAGCGCGCGCTCGATGTCCTGCCGCATCGCGTCGGCCAGCGTGGTGTCGAACGGCACGATCGAATCGATCAGCGCGTTCAAGCCGGACCGATGCCTGCAAAGAGCGGCGCGTCGCGGGCGAGGTCTCCGCTCGCACGGACGCGCACGCGCCGCCGCGCGGCGAAGTCGAGCATCCGTTCGATGCATACGACGGCACGCTCACGCATCGCCGGCTCGACAACGATTTCGTTGCTTCCGGTCTCGAGGACCTGCGCAAGATTGGCGAGGCCGTTCATCGCCATCCACGGGCAGTGTGCGCAGCTCTTGCAAGTGGCGCTGTTGCCGGCGGTCGGCGCCTCGACGAAGCGCTTGCTGGGCGCGAGCTGGCGCATCTTGTGCAGAATACCGACGTCGGTCGCCACGATGAACTCGTCGGCGGCCAGCGACTGCGCCGCGGCGATCAGCTGCGACGTCGACCCGACGACATCGGCGAGGGCAATCACCGATGCGGGCGCTTCGGGGTGCACGAGCACTTTCGCGTTCGGCCGCTCGCGCTTCATCAGCTCGAGCTCGATGCCCTTGAACTCATCGTGCACGACGCATGCGCCCGGCCAGATCAGCATGTCGGCGCCGGTAGCCTGCTGGACGTATCGACCAAGGTGGCGATCGGGCGCCCAAAGGATCTTTTCGCCGCGCGCGTGCAGATGCGCGACGACGTCGAGCCCGATGCTCGACGTCACCATCCAGTCGGCGCGCGCCTTGACCGCAGCGCTGGTGTTGGCGTAGACGACGACGGTCCTGTCGGGATGTTGGTCGCAAAACTCGCCGAACGCGTCGGCAGGACAGCCGAGGTCGAGCGAGCACGTAGCTTGGAGCGTCGGCATCAACACCCGCTTTTCGGGATTGAGGATCTTCGCGGTCTCGCCCATGAAGCGCACGCCGGCGACAACGAGCGTACGGGCACGATGCGCGCGGCCGAAGCGCGCCATCTCGAGCGAATCGGCAACACAGCCGCCGGTTTCCTCGGCGAGGTCCTGCAGGTCGGGATCGACGTAGTAGTGCGCAACCAGCACCGCCTGCTCCCGTTCGAGCAGCCGCGCGATGCGCTGCTTGATCGCCGCCTTGCCCTCCGGCGTTTGGACCGCGCCCGTTCCACTCATATCGACCTCGGCTAGTCCAAGCAGCTCGTTCATTTCACCCGATCCCCAGCCTCGCCATTCGGGTCGGGGGCGGTTATTCTAACTTTGAGAATAACCGCCATGTCAAGGGCCATCGCAAGCGCCTTCGAAGGAGGCGGCGTCCGCGGCTAGTGGCGGCGCCGCACCCGCGCGTGCCCTACCACGGGCAAGCGGCCGGCGAGCCCGGGGTGTTCGAGCATCACGTCGCGCCGAAACCGGACCAGTCGCGCGGGACGTCCGCGCGTGTCGCTGATCATGTCGCCCGTCGGCTCGACAAGTCCCTGACTTGCGACGAGGCGTCGGAAGTTCGGCTTGTGCAACCGGATGCCCGCCAACCCTTCGACTGTCCCTTGAAGCTGCGACAACGTGAAGCTCGGCGGAATGAGCTCGAATATTACCGGTCGATACTTGATCTTGCCGCGCAAGCGACTGATCGCGGTCGCGAGAATGCGGCGGTGATCGGCGAGCATAGGCTCGCCGGAGCTCGACCGCTCGTGAGACCGGGCGTCGCCGTCGCGACGCCCACGCAGCGCCTCGGACACGAATCCGATCTCGTACAGGAGCTCGTAGCGCTCGAGCACGCGCTCTTCGTTCCATCGCTCCTTCGGCGACCCGAACGCCCCTTGTACGCGTGCCGCACGCGCATCGCGCTCGGCGTTGCCCGCGCCTTCGGCGATCCAGGCGCGGCAAACGCGGCGAATCGCGGCCATCCCCTTCGGCTCGCCATTGCGCCAGTCCTCCCAGGGAAAATAGCGATACCACTCGTGCCAGTGCGCGCGCAGCTCGTCGAACCTGGATGCCGCAGGCACCAGCGCGAGATAGCCGATCGACAGGGCACGCACGGCCGGAGGCGCGACCTTCTGCTGGCGGTCACGATCGCCGAATGTGTAGAGCTGCTCGACGTAACCCACGGGCTGCTTGGCGTGCTCGGCGATCCAGGCGCGCAGGCCGAGCTCGAGCGTGCGATCCTGCGGCTCGAGCGGACCGGAGGGCAATGCTTGCCCTCGACCGTCGTCGGCAGTCACGGTCAGCACGTGGGGCTCTTCGCCGATTGCCGCAACAAGGACCGCGCTCAGCTCGACGCTGACACGCTCGATCGACCGTGTCCTTCCAGGCTTCCGGGTCCGGGTCATGAAGTCGAGCTTCGGGGCGCGTTCGATTCGAGGGGGACGAGGCTCGTTGACGAAAGGCGGGCCGCTCGATTGGCGCACCGGTGAGCGCGCCTCGGGCGGCCGAATTGTCGCACGCTCGCCGCTGGTCGATCGCGCTCGCAGTGATGGACTCTGTCTCTCCACAAGTGAAACCGCGCGCGGTGGGCTGCGTTTCGGAATTGCGGGAGCTTCTCGAGCGCGCGCGGTGATCGAAACGTGAAGATAGATCGGCCGCCCATCGCACGGTCGCAACGCCAGCGGAAAGGCGTTTGGCGGTGACATTGACAGGATCGCCTTCGGCGGGGATTATCGTCGGTACGAGCGCCATCAGGGCGCGCTTGCCTGTCCCGGACGAGGGAGGCCCGCATGGCCGCAAGCAAATCTGCCAAGAACCCGGATTCCACTCGCGGCCCCAAGTCGAAGGCCCAGGTCGCAGCCAAACGCAAAGGACGCAGCCCGGCCAGACGCAAATCGGATTCCGATTCGGATTCCGACTTGCACTACGTCCTGATGTCGAAAGACGGGACGCTGACAGTCGTTTCGCGTACGACCGGCGAATCGAAGACGATCGACCCCAAGAGCGGGGAGTTCAGCGCGTTCGCCGACATCGTCGCCAACCGTCAGAGGCTGGGGAAGGCGTTGGGGCAGATGCTCGTTGAAAGGGGATTCAACGGGGGCAACTTCGAGAACTGCCTGTTCATCGAGTCCTACAAGTAGCGGCCCGAACCCGTCCGCTCATCCCGTGCCCCTCCGGGACGCCATCGATCTCGGCGGAACGATTCGTGCCGCACCGGTAGCAACCACCCTTGCGAAGGCAAGGTCCGTAATCCGTGCCGTTGGCATCACACGGATTGCCAACGTCACCGGCCTCGACCACGTCGGCATTCCGACATGGCAAGTCGTGCGGCCGCTGGCCCGGTCGCTGACCGTTTCGCAGGGCAAAGGCCTCAGCGACAGCCTTGCGCAGGCTTCCGGGATCATGGAGAGCATCGAACTTCATCACGCGGAATTCCTCACCCCACGCGGTCACTGGAGATCCCTCGGGGACGCCGCGCGCGACGACCGCTACGCAAACCCCCTCCTGTTGCCGGTACACCCGGATCGCGACGTCCGCGAGGGGTCGATCGCCGAATGGATCGAAGGCATCGACATCGCATCGGGGGGTGTGAAGTTCGTGCCGCGCGACTGCATCGACCTCGATTCGCTGGACGAGCGGGCGCGCAATCGCCTGTTTGTCGCGTCCTCGAACGGTCTTGCGTCCGGCAACACGACTCGAGAAGCGATACTCCACGGGCTCTGCGAGGTGATCGAACGAGACCAGGGCTCGTTCTGGTATGCCCGGAAGAACCTCGTTGCTGGCGCGCCGGCCGGGCGTCTGCGACTCGACACGGTGTCGGACGAGCACTGCCGGTGGCTCATCGAGCGGTGCCGCGCAGCCGGGCTGGAAATTGCCGTCTGGAGCACCGCTCACGACATCGCCTTGCCTTCGTTCAATTGCATCATCTTCGACGGGCGGCGGCAAACCTACTATCCGCAGCGTGCCGAAGGCTCCGGCTGCCATCCGTACCGGCACATCGCGCTGTCGCGCGCAATCACCGAGGCCCTGCAGAGTCGACTGACCAACATCGCGGGCGGACGAGACGATCTGTACTGGGCTCGGTTCCGGGACACGTTGTGCATAGACAACGGGGCCGGCGACGCATGGATAGCCACGATGGAATGCGAAGAGTTCGATCTCGACTTCGACGATGTCGTGCAAGCGCCTGCCCTTCCCTCGATCGACGAGTTGCTGGCGTGGGTCGTTGCGGCGTTGGGCTCGCAAGGGCTGTCGCAGGTCATCGTGGTCGACCTCACCCGCGACGACATCGGCATTCCTGTCGTCCATGTAACGGTTCCCGGCCTGGAATCCATCGCGGGCAAGCCGGGCTTCACTCCGGGCCCACGAATGCAATCCTTTCTCGCGGCGCATCGGCTGCTGTGAAAACCTGCCTGTTTGCGGGCCCCAGCCTGTTTCGCTGTTCGGTGCCCGCGGGCATCCGCTTGCACGGGCCGGCAGCGATGGGATCGGTATTTCGCGCCCTCGAGGCGGGCTATCGCCGGATAGCGATCGTGGACGGATACTTTGGCAACACACCAGCGGTATGGCACAAGGAGATTCTCTTTGCGCTGTCGCAAGGCGTGGAAGTCTGCGGCGCGGCCAGCATGGGGGCGCTGCGGGCGGCCGAGCTC
>DATKLH010000105.1:0-13311 GCA_035542515.1 Casimicrobiaceae bacterium | reverse complement strand
GGACTGCGCCGCCTAAGCCCGTTGATCGCCTTTTGCCATTGTCCCTGGTCCCTGTTCCCCGTCCTCATCCAGCCAATCGCGGGCGACCAGGAACCGCTCGTAAAGCTCTGCTTCGCGCGTGCCAGGCTCCGGCTTCCAGTCGTAGCGCCAGCGCACAAGGGGCGGCATCGACAGGAGGATCGCTTCGGTGCGGCCGTTCGATTGCAGCCCGAACAGCGTTCCGCGGTCGTACACGAGGTTGAACTCGACATAACGCCCGCGCCGGTAGAGCTGGAAGTCGCGCTCGCGTTCGGTGTACGGCAGGTCCTTGCGGCGACGCAGGATCGGCATGTAGGCGTCGATGAAGCGATCGCCGACGCTGCGCGTCAGTGCGAAGCAGCGCTCGAATCCGCCTTCGTTGACGTCGTCGTAGAAGATACCGCCGATTCCGCGCGGCTCGCGTCGATGGCGCAGGAAGAAGTAGTCGTCGCACCAGCGCTTGAACTTCGGATACAGCTCGCCACCGAACGGCGCAAGCGCGTCACGACAGGTCGCATGGAAATGAACGGCGTCCTCGGCGAATCCGTAATACGGCGTGAGGTCCATGCCGCCCCCGAACCACCACACCGCCTCCTGGTCCGCCGTCGCCGGCTGCGCCACGAAAAAACGCACATTGAGATGCACCGTGGGCGCGTACGGGTTGCTCGGATGCAGGACCAGCGACACGCCCATCGCCTCCCATGCGCGCCCCGACAGTTCGGGCCGGTGCGCAGTCGCCGAACCGGGGAGCCGCTCGCCGCGGACGTGAGAGAACAACACGCCGCCGCGCTCGAGAACGTTACCGTCCTCGATCATTCGCGACACGCCGCCGCCGCCCTCGGGTCGCTGCCACTCGTCGCGCCGAAACACCGCGCCATCGATGCATTCGAGCGCTTCGACGATGCGCCGCTGCAGATCCAGCAGGTATTCGCGCGGTGCCGCCGTGTCCATGCCGTCAGGTGCGCCGCGCGAGCGCTCGAAAACCGATGTCGCCGCGATATTGCATGCCGTCGAAGTGGATCATGTTGACCGCGGCATAGGCATTGCGTTGCGCCTGGCGAAACGAGTCGCCCAGCGCGGTCACGCACAGCACGCGCCCGCCGTTGACGACCACTTCGCCATCCTGGCTGCGCGTCCCGGCGTGAAACACCTTGACCTCGGCGCCCAGCGCCTCGGCGCGATCCAGTCCGTCGATGATTGCGCCTTTGCGCGGTTCTTCCGGATACCCTCCGGCGGCAAGAACCACACCCAGCGCAACGCGTCGATCCCATTCGGCCTCGACGCGATCGAGGGTTCCGTTCACCGCATGCTCGAGCAGCTCGACCAGGTCCGACTTGAGCCGGCACACGATCGGTTGCGTTTCCGGATCGCCCATGCGGCAGTTGAACTCGAGCACTTTCACGGCGCCGGCGGGATCGATCATCACGCCGGCGTAGAGAAACCCGGTGTAGGAAATGCCTTCCGAGGCCATGCCTTCCACCGTGGGCGTGATCACTTCCCGCATGATGCGCGCGTGAATCGTCGGCGTGACCGCGGGTGCCGGCGAGTACGCTCCCATTCCGCCCGTGTTGGGACCTTGATCGCCGTCGCGCAAGCGCTTGTGATCCTGGCTCGATGCGAGAGGCAGCACGTGACGGCCGTCGACCATCACGATGAAGCTCGCCTCCTCGCCCTGCAGGAAATCCTCGACGACCACGCGTGTGCCCGCCTCGCCGAGTGCATTGCCCACAAGCATGCCATCGATCGCCGCGTGCGCTTCCTCGCGTGTGGCGGCAACCACCACGCCTTTGCCGGCCGCAAGCCCGTCGGCCTTCACGACGATCGGCGCACCGCGCGCGTCGACGTACGCGCGAGCCTCGCGCGCGTCGGTGAACGTCCCATACGCTGCGGTGGGTATGTCGTGCCGCGCCATGAACGCCTTGGCGTAGTCCTTCGAACTTTCCAGTTGCGCGGCGGCGCGAGTGGGTCCGAAGATCCGCAACCCCTTTGCACGGAAGGCGTCCACGATGCCCTCGGCGAGCGGCGCCTCGGGTCCGACCACGGTCAGCGCCACGGGCTCCTCGCGCGCGAAACGTACCAGCTCGTCGATGGCCTGCATCGGCAGGTTGGTGAGCTCGGCTTCCCGCGCGGTCCCCGCATTGCCGGGCGCGACGAACACTTTCGCGACGCGATTCGATTGCGCGATCTTCCACGCCAGCGCGTGCTCGCGGCCACCGGCTCCGACGACGAGGATGTTCATGTAGGCGGGGTATGCAGGTGTGCGTGCGCGCGGGTCGCCGGACGCCCGCACGCGCGCGGATCAATCGAATGTATAGCGACCGAAGATGTACAGCGTGCTGCCGTGGTTGATTCCGCCGTTGAGCGTCGGAATGAAGGAACCGTTGAGCGTGAGGTTACCGCTGCGCAGCGCACCGATCGGCAACACCGCCGGGAACGGAATGCCGTTGAAGATGTCCGGCCGCTGCACAATCATCGCCGCATAGCCGAGGCCGCCCTGCAGCTTGTCGCGCGAGCCCCAATAGCGCGTATAGGCATAGCCGACCTGCGCCTGCAGGTGTTTGTGCGAATCGCTGAAACCGAGGACGAAAACCGAGTGCGAATCGCCGTCGCCCTCGTCGTAGGTCCGTGCCCAACCGGCTCCCCACGCATTGGCGTTGAGCTCGGCGCGCTTCTCGGGCGTCCAGGTGAACGGAAGATGCCAAGAGTAACCGGACACGAGCAGCTCGTTCTTGCCGTTCCGATAGGTGTAGGTGAGCCGGTTGCAATTGTCCGCGAACGGATTCCACGTCCAGTCGCCGCATTTCTGGGCCAACGCAGTGGCCGGCAGGAGGCCGCAGAGCAGCGCGAGGGCGGCAAGCAACGTACGAGCGAAGGTCTTCACGTCCACGCTAATGCCGGAAATGACGCACGCCGGTGAACACCATCGCGATGCCACGTTCGTCGGCCGCTGCGATGACCTCCTCGTCGCGCACGCTACCGCCGGGCTGGATCACGGCAACCGCTCCGTTGTCCGCCACGACATCGAGACCGTCGCGGAAGGGAAAGAACGCATCGGAGGCCACGACCGAACCGGCGAGTGACAGTTCGGCGTTGGCAGCCTTGATCGCGGCGATGCGGGTCGAATCGACGCGACTCATCTGTCCCGCTCCTATCCCCAGCGTGCGGCCGTTGGCAGCATAGACGATGGCATTGGACTTGACGAACTTCGCCACTCGCCATGCGAACACCAGATCGCTCATCTGCGCCGCGCTCGGGGCAAGACGCGTCACGGTGCGCAGCGCGGCACGGTCGAACTCCTGCACATCGGCCGACTGTACGAGCAGGCCGCCACCCACGCGCTTGAAGTCGTATTCGTTGTGCGCCGACTCGCTTGCCGTGGGCACTTCGAGTACCCGGACGTTCACCTTGCGCGCGATCGCCGGCAGTGCGTCGGGCAGGAAGCCCGGCGCGATCAGCACCTCGAGGAATTGCGCGGCGACCGCCTCGACCGTCGCCGCATCGATGGCTCGATTGAAGGCGATGATGCCGCCGAATGCCGACGTGGGGTCGGTGGCGAAAGCGGCGCGGTACGCCTCCAGCGGCGTTGCCGCGACTGCGACACCGCACGGATTGGCGTGCTTCACGATGACGCACGCGGGTGTGTCGAAACTGCGTACGCACTCCCACGCGGCGTCGGCGTCCGCGATGTTGTTGTACGAGAGCTCCTTCCCCTGCAGCTGGCGATACGTCGCCAGCGTGCCGGCGGGCGGCGCAGCATCGACGTAGAACGCAGCGTGCTGATGCGGGTTCTCGCCGTAGCGCAAATCCTGCAGCTTCGCGCCGCTCCAGTTGAACGCGTCCGGCATGCCAACCACCTTGCCGGCCGTATCGCGCGCGGTGATCCAGTTGGCGATGGCGCCGTCATACGCGGCGGTATGCGCGAAGGCCTTCTGCATAAGTCGGAAACGCGTTGCGTCGCTCAGTTCGCCGCCGTTGCGACCGAGTTCCTGCAGTACGCTCGCATAGTCGGCCGGGTCAACCACGACCGCAACATGCTGCCAGTTCTTCCCGGCCGCGCGCACCATCGTGGGACCACCGATGTCGATGTTCTCCACTGCGTCTTCGAGCGAGCATCCCGGCTGCGCAACCGTCGCGCGAAACGGATACAGGTTCACGCAGACCAGATCGATGGTCGGAATGTCGTGTGCGGCGAGGGCCGCTTTGTGCTCGTCGAGATCGCGGCGCGCGAGGATGCCTGCATGCACCTTGGGGTGCAGCGTCTTGACGCGACCGTCGAGCATCTCGGGAAAGCCTGTGTAGGTACCGATGTCGGTCACGACGAGCCGGGCGTCGCGCAACGCCTTGGCCGTCCCGCCGGTCGACAGCAAGCCGACACCACGCGCGGCGAGCTCGCGCGCGAAGTCGACGATGCCGGTCTTGTCGGAAACGGAGAGAAGCGCCTGCCTGACCTTCACGCCTGGCCCACGGTCATATCAGCTTGTACTTGGTCAGCTTGGAACGCAGCGTGTTGCGGTTCATGCCCAGCATATCGGCGGCGTGGGTCTGGTTGCCGTCGGCGCGCGCAAGGATGGAGGCAAGCAGCGCACGCTCGACATGCGCGATCACCATGTCGTAGATGCCATGCGGCTGTTCACCGTCGAGGCGCCGGAAATACTCCTCGAGCGAATGCTCGACGCTGCGGCCGATCTCGTTGCTGCCGTTCAAACGCACGGTCTTTTTCACGCCGCAAGGGCCTCCCCTGCCCGGTCTGCGCCGGCGCCGACGACGCGCCGTGCGTTCATGTCGATCGCGCTCGCGCAATAGCTCAGGCGCTCGCCGACTTGCGCTAACGTATCGAAATACCGCTCCAGCGCCGCTCGCTGCGCGTCCATGCTCTGCGCCGCGTTCGCTTCGCGCCGGAACGCCTCTGCTCCGATCAAACCTTCCGTGTACCAGCCGAGGTGCTTGCGCGCAATGCGCACGCCAAGCTCCTCGCCGTAAAACGCGTAATGCTCGTCCAGATGCTGCACGATGAGCGCGCGCGCCTCGGCGACGCTCGGCGCAGGCAGCTCCGCGCCGGTGGCGAGGTAGTAAGCAATCTCGCGGAAGATCCACGGTCGCCCTTGCGCGGCGCGACCGATCATCAAGCCGTCGGCGCCGGTCTCACGCAGGACGTAACGAGCCTGCTGCGGTGTGGTCACGTCACCGTTCGCGAACACCGGAAGCGTCACCGCACGCTTGACCGCCGCGATGGTCTGATACTCCACCGGACCGACGAAAGCGCATGCGCGCGTGCGTCCATGCACGGCCAGCGCCGCGATGCCCGCATCCTGCGCGCGTCGTGCAATCGACACTGCGTTGCGTGCGTCCGGCCTCGGACCGGTCCTGATCTTCAGCGTGATCGGCACATCGACCGCCCGCACCACGGTCTCGAGAATGAGCGACACCAGCGCTTCATTGGCGAGAAGTGCCGAGCCTGCCGCGGCGTTGCAGACTTTTTTCGCGGGACAGCCCATGTTGATGTCGATGATCTGCGCACCGCGCTCGACGTTGTAGCGCGCCGCTTCGGCAAGCATGCGTGGATCGGCGCCGGCGATCTGCACCGCGATAGGTGTCACTTCACCAGCGTGATCGGTGCGGCGTCGCGATTTTTCGGTGCCCCACAGGCGCGGGTCCGACGCGACCATCTCGGACACCGCATAACCTGCGCCGAGTCGCTTGCACAACTGCCGGAACGGGCGATCGGTAACGCCCGCCATCGGTGCGACGGCGAGGTTATTGCTCAACACGTAGGGGCCGATGCGCACCGGGAATGCGACTGAAGCGACGCGGGGGAGCGGATTATACCGAGTTTGCACGCCGATCGCGCGAGCGTCGCGAGCGAATTCGCAACATCGCGACGAACGGCCGTTCAGTTGCCGGGCAGCGATCGGCGTCGAGCGATCGGCATACGAATTGCTGCGCACGCGATGCATGCGCGACATCGTGCGCGGCAGCATCAGCAAATACAAAGTCCTGCGCTAACTGCCAGCGGATACACATCAACAATACGCCGGCAACCATGCGGTGATTCAACAACCAACGGGCCCGACGAAGCGATCGTCGGGCCCGCTTTGCATCGAACGCTGGGCAGTTACTTGCCCTTCTGATTCGCGGGTCCCAAGTCTCCGGGTCGCACACCGGAGCCGGACAACGGCGGCGCGGTCGCGTCATCCGGATTATTGTTCATCCGGTGGTATTGCTCCGGCGTCAATCCGCGGGCCGATGAATCGTATGCGTCCCAGCGACGGCCGATCTCCTGGAGGTAAGCGTCGCGCGAGATCCGACCCTGGTGAGTGCGCGCGTAATCGACGGCCCAGCTGTCGCTCGAAGGACTGCGCGTGCTCGGATCGGGCGAGGTCGTGGCACCGGTGCGATTCATCGGCAGCGTACCGCTGCCCGGTGTGACATGACCGTTGCTCGTCGCACCAGGATCACCGGTGGGACCCACCGTGTTGCCCGTTCCCGCGTAGGGCGAAGGTCCGTTGCTGCCGCCCGAAGTGGAAGTCTGGGCATACGCAGGTGCGGTCATGATGGCGCCGAGGGCCAATACCAGCGCCGTTGCTGTGAGTTGCATGATTTACCTCCGACACGACGCGCGTCGCGGTGAAGACGCTTCAACCGATGGATTGCATCGTCCGCGCGAACGGGCGCGGACGTCTTCGTGCATTTTGATGATCGTTGGGTAACGAGACTATCGGGCGCGCTGGCCAGTCGCTGTAGGAGGGATCGCACAGCGCGACGCTCGAGGTTGTACGGCGCTGCAAACATGCAATGCGGACGCGCGGCCCATTTAGCGCGAAGACAATGACGGCCCAGATCGATACCGTCTTCGAACATTCGTCACCAAAAACGCAACGGGCCCCGCAGGGCCCGCGCGCGTCGATGTCGTCGGTTCCTGTCCAGGGATCAGTCGCCCTTCGAGTTGCCGGGTCCCATGTTGCCGGGCTGCACACCGCTGCCGGTCCTCGGCGGCGGCGCTGCCGAGTCGACGTTGCCGTAGAGTCGGCTCACCTCGGCCGGCGTCAGACCTTGTCGGCTACGATCGGCCGCATCCCAGCGCCGCTCCATTTCATCCATGTAGGCCTTGCGCGAAACCCGGCCGCGATTGCGACCCGCGTAGTCGGTCGCCCAGCGGTTCATGTCGTCGGACCCGGTTGCGCTGAAGCTGTTGTCCGTGCCCGTGGTGACGGCTGCGCCCGTTCCGCTGGTGACCGGCATCGTGCCGCGAGTGGTCGCGTTTTGCGAAGGCAATCCCTCGCTGCGCTGCGTCGCCGCGTTGGTCTTGCTGTTGGTGCTGCCACCGGAATCCTCGGCCCATGAAGGCGACGCGGTAGCCAATCCCAGTGCGGTTGCGAGCGCCACGACGAGCGCTGTTCGTCCGTTGTTCATATGTCCTCCAGATACAGGTGCATCTCGCGATGCGACGGATAGGAATGCGCGTTCCAGCACGGTTGCGGAACGAACGCGTGCGCAGATTATTCGAGGATCCATGCAGGTTCGCCATCGGGCCGACGGCGAAGACGATGTAGGACGTCGGCGGACCTGCCAACGACGTTCTACAAACGCACGCCGAACAGCATGGCTCGCGTGAACGCCTGCTTCGCCAAAGGCATTGCATCCAGCAGTGCGAGGCCCGCGCCGCGCACCCAGCGCAGGATGTTGTCGTCGCCGCTGAACGCGCGCACCAGCCCATGCGTGAGCGCAATCTCGCCGCGACGATCCACGCGTCGCCGTCGAGCGTAGCGCGCGAGCATGCGATCGCCGCCCAGCTCCTCGCGTGGTGTCTCCCCAATGGTCCGCCCGAGATCCCACGCGTCGCGCAATCCGAGGTTGAAGCCCTGGCCGGCAACAGGATGCAGCGCCTGCGCGGCGTTCCCGATGAGGACCGTGCGGCGCAGCGTCGTCGGATACGCAACTTCGAGCGCCAGCGGAAAGCTTCGGCGCGCAGCAACCCGCGTGAAGGCACCGGCGCGATCCCCGAACGCCTCGGCAAGCGCCCGCAGGAAATCCGCATCGGACAGGGACATGGTGCTTGCGGCCTGCGCGGGCAACTGCGTCCAGACCACGCCGTAGTGATCGCCTTCGGGAAGCAGGGCAAGCGGCCCATCGGGTGTGAATCGCTCGTACGCAACGCCGCCGTGGGGCCGAGCCGTCCAGACCCTGGCGGTCACGGCCACCTGACCGTAGTCCTCGCGGCGACGGCTGACACCCGGAACGGTTGCGGTGCCACCGTCGGCCACGACGACGAGGCGGGCGGTGAGCGATTCGACACCGTCGCCCATGCGCACGGCCGCATACGCGCTCGTCGCGCCAACCGAAGTCACGTCGACGTCGTAACGCACGGCGACGCGCGCCGTGTCGAGCGCGCGATCGAGCGCTGCCTGCAACGCGGTGTACGGCACCACGTAACCGAGCGCCGGCACGCCTTGCTCGCGTGCGCTCAGGTGCGTAGTGCCGAATCCGCCGACCTGCGAAACGTCCACCGAAGTGATCGGCGTCACCGATCCCGATACGGTGGCCAGGTCGCACCAGACCTGGAGGCGCTCGAAGATCAGGCGTGCGCCATGCGAAAGCGCAATCGAGCGATCACCGCGCAGGCTCGCGCCGCGCGGGCGCGCGTCGAGCGCGAGCACGTTCAGATCGCAGTCGCTGATCGCGAGAGCAAGCGCGGCACCGACCGGACCGGCGCCGACGATGATGGCGTCGTAGTGCATCGCGGGGGAACGCGGGCTAGCGCCGACAGGCCGCCTCGACATCCGCGACGCTCTTCGGCGTGGCAGCGGTGAGATTGTCCACGCCCTCGCTGGTGATCAGAACGTCGTCCTCGATGCGCACGCCGATGTTCCAGAACGCTTCGGGAACCGAGTCGGCGGGTCGTATGTATGCGCCGGGCTCGACGGTGAGGACCATGCCGATTCGCAGCCTCTGCGAGTTGCCCTTGATCTGGTACACGCCCGCGTCGTGCACGTCCATGCCAAGCCAGTGACCGGCACGATGCATGTAGAAGCGCTTGTAGCTGCCGCTCTCGAGGACCTCGTCGAGGCTCCCCCTGAGCAGGCCCAGATCGATGAAGCCTTGCGCGAGAACGCGCTCCGCGACCTTGTGATACTCGTGGAACTCGGCGCCAGGCCTGAGCGCGTCGATGCAAGCGAGTTGCGAGGCAAGCACCAGTTCGTAGATGGCGCGCTGCGGGCCGCTGAAGCGCCCGTTCACCGGGAACGTGCGCGTGATGTCGGAAGCGTAGCTCTGGAACTCGCAGCCGGCATCGATGAGCAGCAGATCGCCGTCGCGCATCTGACGGTTGTTGTCGCGGTAGTGCAGGATGCACGCGTTGGGTCCCGAGGCCACGATCGGCGAGTACGCGAGCTCCTGCGCGCCTTCGTTGAGGAACTCGTGGAGGAGCTCGGCCTGTACCTGATATTCGTACTGGCCAGGACGCGCGCGTTCCATGGCGCGGATGTGCGCGTGCGACGAGATGCGAGCCGCGCGGCGCATCAGGGCGATCTCGTGCTCGTCCTTGACCAGACGCATGGCGTCGAGCACGCCGCGCACATCGACGATCTCCTCGGGCGGTGCGACGCCGGTGCGCGCACGACTGCGAACCTCGTTGAGGAGCTCGGTGACCTGGTGGTCCCAGTCGGCGAACAGGCCCAGCGGCGTGAACAGCGCAGGCCGGTCGGCGGCGATGTCCGGCAGCGCTTCGTGCAGTTCGCTGATCGAATGCGCCTCGTCGAATCCGAACATCTCGCGTGCCGCCTCCGGGCCGTAGCGGTACCCGTCCCAGATCTCGCGTTCCTCGTTCTTGTCGCGGCAGAACAGGACGTGCTTGTTACCCTCGTCGGACGCGACGAGCGCGATCACGGCGTCCGGCTCGGGGAACCCGGAGAGGTAATAGAAATAGCTGTCGTGCCGATACGGATACAGCGAATCGCGATTGCGAGCGACCTCCGGCGCGTTGGGCAGCAGCGCGATGCCGCCGCCGGCGTGATCGCGCATCGACTGTAGAAGCGCCTCGCGGCGGGTGCGATAGACCTGGTGCGCGTTGTTCATGCGGACCCCATGTAATTCCCATTTCGAGCATCGGCTGCGACGCCATGAGCCTCGCGCCGGGTGCAATTATAGAGTCCCGCGCCGTGCGGGCTCCCATGCCGGCCTGGTCAGCCAGCGATGTGCGATCGGTCGTGCACGTCGCCGCAGCGACAACGCGGTCGATGCGCGCCCTGCACGCCGTCCAACGAAACGCAACAGCCGCGTCAAGGCCCGGTCCGTGGTTCAATTGCGCTTTGCCGCCCGATCATCAAGCGCAATGACAACCAGCTCGGATCTTTTCGCACCTGGGGGCCTCACCCGATACGGCGACGCGCTGCGTCGGCGCACGGCATCGGCGACCGACGTCGTCGGCGAGTTGCTGCAAAACCTCGCCCGCGTCGATCCGCGTTCGAATGCCTTCACCTGCATCGCCGACGAGCAGGCGCGCAGTGCCGCGCGAGGCATCGACGAACTCGCGCGTGGCGGAGTCGATCTGGGCCCGCTGATGGGCGTTCCGGTCGCCTTCAAGGACCTCTACGCCGTGGACGGCATGCCGCTCACGGCAGGTTCGCGCATCGATATCGCGGATGTCGCGCCGCGTGAAGGTCCGCTCGTGCGACGCGTCAAACGCGCCGGAGGGATCGTGCTCGGCAAGACGCGCACGACCGAATTCGCGTTCGGCACCTACAACCTGAGTCATCCCACGCCCTGGAACCCGTGCGACGACGCCGTGCATCGCATGCCCGGAGGCTCCTCATCCGGATCGGCGGTAGCACAGTCCGCGGGCCTTTGCCCGCTCACCTTCGGAACGGATACGGGCGGTTCGGTCCGCCTGCCGGCAGCGTTGTGCGGCATCGCCGGTTTCAAGGCGAGCGCAGGGCTGCTTCCAATCGACGGCATCTTCCCGCTCTCGCATACCCTCGATAGCCCCGGATGGTTCGCATCATCGGCGAGCGACCTGGCGCTCGCGTTCGCGGCGATCACCGATGCTCCGCTTTGCAAAGCCCGCGACATCGCGGGTCTTCGCATCGGGCGGCCGGCGCAATTCTTCTTCGACGATCTGGATCCGACGGTCGGCAAGGCGATCGACGCAGCGCTCGAGCGACTCGCGCAAGCAGGATGTCGGATCGTCCCACTGAACCTTCCCGGCGTAACGTCGATCGACGCGGTCTTCGGCGCATTCCTCGCCGCCGAGCTCGCGGCTTTTCTCGGGCGGGACCGTGTCGAACGCGAGATCGACAACTTCGATCCGCTGGTTCGTGGCCGCATCGCACCGGGACTCGAGCTGTCAGCCATTCAATACATCACGATCGGCCGGCAATTGCGCGACCTCGCGCGAGCGGCGCACGCGGCAAGCGATGCCGTCGACGTGATCGTCACGCCGACCTCCCCGCTGACGCCACTCCCCGTGCAGGAATTCGATACGCCGGAGCGCGCGGCACGCTGGACACGCGACGCGTTGCGCTTCACGCGTCCCGGCAACATGTTCGGCATGTGCGGCGTTTCGCTGCCGATCGGACACCTTGGCGGCGGTCTGCCGGTCGGACTGCAGCTGCTCGCGCACCACGGGCGGGATGCCGAGCTGCTCGCGATCGCGATGGGGCTGGAAGGCGTGCTCGGTCATGCGCCGCGCGTTGCCCGCGCCAAGCGCGCCGCATGAGCGATGCGCCCGCGCGACCCTTCGGAGCGTCGCTACGCGACGCGAAGCAGGCGTTGCGTACCAATGCCATCGCCGCGCGCGATGCGCTGTCGCCGCAATTCCGCGCAGAGGCCTCGCAGGCGATCGCGGCGCGGATCGTGCGCCTGGCATCGTTTGCCGATGCGCGCACGATCCTGCTCAACCTTCCGTTTCGCAGCGAATGGGACACGCGGCTGCTCGCCTATGCCGCGCTCGATGCCGGCAAGACGCTGGTGATTCCGCGCGTGGATCCCCTCGCGCGCATGCTCGTCCTGCATCGTGTATCCGATCCCGACGCCGACGTGGCGCCCGGCTACCGCATGATTCCCGAGCCGCTGGTCGCGCTGCCGCGGGTGGAACCCCAGGGGATCGAGTGGGTGCTGGTGCCCGGTGTCGCATTCGACCTTGCCGGCCGGCGGCTCGGTTACGGCGGCGGCTACTACGATCGATTGCTGCCGACACTGCCGCGCACCGCGCATCGCGTAGCAGGCGCCTTCGAGGCGCAAGTGGTCGATCTGGTGCCCGCGGCTCCGCACGATGTCGATATCGACTGCCTGGTCACCGAGCAACGCGTCGTCGACATCGTCCCTGACGGATGACGCCGCAGCGTCTCGCCTGGGTCGCGCTCGCGACCACGCTTGGCATCCAGGTCTACACGGCGATGACCAGCACCGTCACCGCGGTGCTGGCGCCGTTGATCGCACCCGACCTGCACATCGCGCCACGCTGGGTCGGTGCGTTCATCGGACTGGTTTACCTCGGCGCGATGGTTGCGAGCTTGACCTGCGGTGCGTTCATCGAACGTTACGGGCCGATCCGCGTTTCGCAATCCGCCGCGCTGCTGTGCGGTTTCGGTGTGATGCTCATGACTTTCGCGCAACCGTCGATGCTCGCGCTGATGGTGATTGCACCCATCGTGATGGGTCTCGGATACGGTCCGATCACGCCGGCTTCATCGCAGCTGCTCGCGCGGACAGCGCCGCCGGAACGGATGGCGTTGACGTTCTCGATCAAGCAGACCGGCGTCCCGGCCGGCGCGGCGCTTGCTGGAGCGCTGATGCCTGCGCTCGGGACGTGGCTCGGATGGAGAGGTGCGTTCCTCGTCGTGGCGGCCTTCGCGGTTGTCGTGTTCGTGAGCGCGCAACCGATCCGCGGCGCACTGGACGCCGATCGACAATCGACGCGACGTGTCTCGCTGCGTTCGTCGTTCACGCAGCTCGCGCTGATCCGGCGCACGCCCGCGCTACTCGAGCTGTCGTTGATAGGAATGACCTATTCCGCGACGCAGGTTTCGCTGATGAGCTTCCTGGTGGTGTATCTCAACGAATCGCTCGGTTTCGGATTGGTTGCCGCCGGCCTGGGCCTGTCCGCGACAACGCTGGGCGGCGTGTTCGGTCGTATCGCATGGGGCGCCGTCGCCGATCGCGCGCAGGCTCCGCAGCGCGTGCTCGGTTGGATCGGGCTTGCTGCATCGGCATGCGGAACCATCACCGCTGCCGCACAGGCCGCATGGTCGTTCGGCGCGATCATCGCCATCGTCAGCGTGTTCGGCGCCACCGCGATTG
>DATKLH010000104.1:0-6037 GCA_035542515.1 Casimicrobiaceae bacterium | reverse complement strand
CGCGCCACCGGCGATCGCGTCGCGGATCAGGGTGCGCTGCACCTTCGCGAGCACCGGATTGTCCAGATGATTGGTGCCGAAGTGGATGGCGCGCAAGCGCCACTTCCCATCGTCCCCGCGCAGCATCACGGCGGTCCAGCGGGTATTGAAGTCGAACAGGTCGCCATCCTTGGCTTCGTAGTGCTCGAGCGCCTTGCCGCGAACCAGCCCCCAGCTCTTGTCGGGTGCGAGCTCGGTGAGCGCGTCGGCATCCATCGACATGCGCATGCTGCGCATGTAGCCGGTCGGGCCGAACCATTCGCGGAAGTAGTTCGACACGCTCTGCCGGCCGGTCAGCACCTCCTGCGTGATGCTGGTCGCCTCGATGTTCTCGGTCAGGTAAGGCAGCATGTCGTCGAACTTGCTGCTGTTCATCGCCGTCACTACCGCGCGCATGACGCCGCGCAGCTCCTCGTGGATGGCGTGATCGGGCTCCTCGGCGCACGCGAACGACGCAACGCATAGCGCAACGAGCGCCCACAACACATGGATGGCCTTCACGTGATGCTCCCTGGTGCCCGGCCGGAGCGCGCGCCCCTTCGTCCGCTGCCGGGTTCGATCTTTTGGCAAAGCCGCGCGGGCGAAGTATTCGACGTCGCCCCGGGTCAGGTCAACTGCTGCCAAGCGGATGGCGGGCCGGGCGAGTTGAGCCGCGTCGGCCGGGGTGACGATGGGTCGAGGCGAGACCCTGCATCGCTCTGGGCAAGCGACTCACTGCATACGTAGATGCATTCCGCAGTGCCAAGCTTATGACCAGGCGTGACAACGTCGCGAACTTCAACCACTATTCACGCAGTCGAGGGCACTGTCCGTGTTCCGCTGTGCCCGTGCGCGATGCGTTCCTTCCGCAATCGTGGGCCACGCTCCACCGCCCGATCCGCAAACGACCGTGCAGTCTTCCGCTCCGTCTTCTTCGCCGTCGGATCTTCGCTATTGCGAAGTCTCGGGCTATCGGTTCGCGTATCGGGAACAGGGTCAGGGACAGAGCGTGATGCTGGTGCACGGCTCGCTCGCCGACTATCGGGCTTGGGCCCTGCAAATGGAAGCGTTCGCCACACGCTACAGCACGATCGCCATCAGCCTGCGGCACTGTCATCCCGAGCGATGGGACGGCACGGGCAACGATTTCACGGTGGAGCAGCATGCTGACGACCTTGCCGGCTTCATCGCCGCGCGCGGGGCCGAACCGGCGCACTGGATCGGGCACTCGCGCGGCGGCGCCGTGGTGCTGCAGCTGGCCGTCGCGCATCCGGAGCTCGTGCGCAGCCTGGTACTCGCCGATCCCGGAGGGCTCGAAGCGCTGCTCCCCGACAGCGCCGAAGGTCGCGCTATGGCGAGGCAGAGCGAGCGTATGTTCGAGCAGCTTCGCGACGATCTGGCGCGCGGCGACGTGAATGCAGCCGCGCGGGCGTTCGCGGAAACGCTGGGCGGTCCGGGCGCATGGGAGCGCCGCACGCCCGCGCAGCGCCAGATGCTCCTCGACAACATCACGACGGGGCCGGCGTGCGCGCAGCGGCCGCGATTTTCGCGAGATCAGCTTGCCGGCATACCAGCGCCGATGCTGCTGGTGACCGGAATGCGCAGTCCGCCTCGCTATGCGCTGATGCTGGGCGAGCTGCAGCGCTGCAATCCGCGGGCCAGCCCTCCTGTCATCATTCCCGATGCGGCCCACGCCATGAACCGCGAGAATCCCGCAGCGTTCAATGCGAAGGTGCTGCGCTTCCTCGTCGACCACGAAACCTGAAAGCTGGCGCGCAATGCGCGCGCGAGTGCTGCACACGAGGACGCTTCAGCTCGGCTTGATCCGCTCGCGGCGCTCGAGCACCTTGCGGCGCAGGATCCCGATGAAGGAGCGCAACGCGGGCGATGCCGGTCTGCCCGCCTTGGTCAGCAAACCCGGCGTGCGCAGGGGCGTGGGGCTTTCGAGCGCAACGATGCGCAGGTCCTTCGACTCGGGGACAGCCAGTCGCGAGATGATCGCGCCGAGCTCGGTGCGCCTCACCAGCTCGGTGGTCGCGGCAACCGAATCGAGCTCCGCCACGATGACCGGCTCGGCGCGCACCGAGCGCAGCGCCTCGTCGAGGATGCGCCGTGTCGACGAGTTGCGCGTGGGGAGGATCATCCTCTGCTTGTGCAGCTCGATCAGACGCACGCGCTTGCGCCCGGCGAAGGGGTGACCCGCCGCCACGGCCAGGACCATTTCCTCGATGTACAGCGGCTCGAAATGCAGGTCGGCGCCACGATGCGGGTCGTAGGTGATGCCGAGGTCGAGCTCGAGCGTCTCCACGTGGCGCACCACGTCGGTGGCGAACAGCTCGCGCACCACCACGCTCATCGCCGGATGCGTTTGCAGGAAGCTCGCGAGGCATTCCGGGATGAGCTTGATGTTGAAGGTGTGGGTTGCGCCGATGGTCAGCGTTCCGACCAGCGGATCGGGCGCGCTCTTGAGCGCGCGCAGTCCCTCGTCGACCTCGCGCAACGCACGCGTCGCGTTGGGTAGCAGGGCCTCGCCTTCGTCGGTGATGACCACGCGCTTGCCGATGCGGTCGAACAGGCGCTGGCCGAGCTCCTCCTCGAGCTGGCGGATCTGATGCGACAGCGTGGACTGGGTGACATGCATGCGCTCGGCGGCACGCGTGAAGCTCAACTCTTCGGCGAGCGCGACGAAGTAGCGCAGGTGACGCAGTTCCATGGCGGCTCCCGGTCGGGCACCGCGCAAGGATACTGAAACCGCGCCGACGACCGATTCGCTCCCGCCAGCCGCGGTCGCCGCCAGTCCATTGATGCCATCGATGAGCAGCATCGAAATCCATCATTTTTCCGCACCGTATGCGCACGCTATAGTTCGCGGCCTGTCGCCATCGCTCCCCTCCGCAATGCTCCACGGCAAGGCTGCGCTCATCACCGGTTCGCTCGACGGCATCGGTTTCGCGATCGCACAAGCGCTCGCGCATCGAGGCTGCGCGATCATGCTGAACGGATTCGGCGAAGCCGAGCTGATCGCCAAGCGCGTCGGCCAGTTGCGCGACCTCGGCGTGGAGGCCGGTTATCACGGTGCAGATCTTTCCGTGCCAGCGCAGATCGAGGCCATGGTTGCGGCGGCTCAACAGCGGTTTGGTCGCGTCGACATCGCCGTCAACAACGCCGTGACGCGCACCTGGGGCTGCATCGACGAGCTGCCGATCGACAAGTGGAACTACGCGCTGGCGGTCAATCTCAGCGCGCCGTTCCACGTGATCCGCCTCACCATGCCCGGCATGAAGCAGCGCAAATGGGGACGCATCATCAACCTCGCGTCCAACTACGGACTCGCAGGCACGATGCGCCGCGCCGACTACGTCAGCACCAAGCACGGCTTGGTGGGGCTCACCAAGGTCGCGGCGCTCGAAGGATTGCCGTACAACATCACTGCGAATGCGATCTGCCCCGGCGCAACCCTGACGCCCAACGCGCGCAAGCTCGTGGCGGCGCGCATGGCGGCGAAGGGCCTCTCCGAGGAAGACGCCACCACCGATTACCTGTCCGACCGCCAGCCGTCACGTCGCTTCATCGCACCCGAGAAGGTCGGCGCGTTCGCCGCTTTCCTGTGCAGCGAGGATGCGAGCGAGATCACCGGTTCGCCGCTCACCATCGACGGCGGATGGATGGCTTGCTCATGATCGACGCGGCACGCGCACGCGAGTCCGCGTTGAGTCCCGAAGCGATTGCTCAAGCCGCCGCGCTGTTCGTCACGGCAAGGCGGACAGGCACGCCGTTGGCGGCGCTGCCAGAGGCGTGCCGACCGATGAACACCGCCGATGTGAACGCCATCGTGGATGCCGTCACGGAACGCTTGACGCGCGAGGACGGCGAAACCATCGGCGGCTGGAAGATCGGCTTCGTCTACAGCCCGCGGCAAAAGCCGATGATCTGTCCGCTGTTCGAGTCGCGGCTGTTTCCCAGTCCCGCGCGTGTACCTCGTGCGCGCGTGCCGTCGTTGCGCATCGAACCCGAGATCTCGTTTCGCCTGATACGCGACCTGCCCGCGCGCACAGCGCCGTACCGGCCCGCCGAGGTCGCCGATGCGCTCGTTGCGTGCCCTTCACTGGAAATGGTGGATACGCGCTTCGACACGCAGCGGCGCACGCTGCGCGAGATGATCGACAACCCGAAGTCGCGGCTGGAGGCAATGGCCGATCACAACACCACCGGGGCGTACATCACCGCCGAAGGTCGCGCCGACTGGCAGAGCTTCGACTTCGCGTCGATGCGTGTGGTGATGCGCACGCCTTCGCGCGTGCTGGTGGAAACGATCGGCGGTCACGCCTTCGTCGATCCGTTCCTGCCCTGCGTGGTTCTGGTCAACGAGATGCGTCATCGCGGCGGCGTACGCGCCGGCGAGTTGCTGGTCACCGGTTCGTTCAGCGGCTTCTTCGCCGTCGAGGCCGATGAACCGGTCACCGCGGAATTCGAGGGCTTCGGCAGCGCCCGGGCAACTTTCAGCAGTACATGATCCGCAACAGCGAGGAGGAGCAATGTTCGACTACACCCATCGGTCCGCAACCCGCGGCTCGCAACGCAGCCTGCGACGCTGGCTATCGTGCGCGATGCTCGCGATACTCAGTCTGGCCGTTCCCTTGCTCGCGTCGGCGCAGGCCTACCCGTCCAAGCCGATCCGCATCGTGGTGCCGTTCGGTCCGGGCTCCGCCACCGACACGATCGCGCGCATGCTCGGCGAACGGGCCGGCAAGTCGCTCGGCACGACGTTCGTCGTCGACAATCGCCCGGGCGCCAACGGTCTGATCGCCGCGCGCGAGGTCGTGGCCGCTCCCAAGGACGGCTACACCATCATGGTGTCGTCCAATTCGGCGCATGCCGCCAACGTCTACCTCTACAAGAACCTCGGCTACGATCCGGTGAAGGACTTCACGCCCATCACCGGCCTCACGATGAATCCGCACGTGCTGGTGATCCGGCCCGACCTGCCGATTCATTCGATGAAGGAGCTGATCGCTTACGGCAAGGAGCATCCCGGGAAGCTCAACTTCGGCAACGGCAATACCGGCTCGCTCGCGAATGCCGCGCTGGTCAAGACCATGGGCGGATTCACCGCGGTCGACGTCGCGTACAAGTCGCCGCCGCTTGCCGTGCAGGATCTGCTGGGCGGCCGCATCGATTTCCTGTCCACCGACTATTTCATCGTCAACGACCACATCAAGCTCGGCAAGCTGCGGGCGCTGGCCGTGACATCGAAGACGCGCCTGCGTCCGCTGCCCGATGTCCCGGCGGTCGCGGAAACCATTCCGGGCTACGAACTGAACGGCTGGGTCGCTGCGTTCGCGCCGGCTGGGACACCGCCGGATATCGTTGCCAAGTTGAACAAGGCGTTCGTGGAATTCGTCAACTCGCCCGAGTTCCAGAAGTACTGCGACCAGCAGGGCATGCAAGGCTTCGCCACCACGCCCCAGGATCTCGGCGCCTTCCAGCGGGACCAGGTCACCAAGTGGGCCGACGTGCTGCAGAAGGCCGGCGTCGAAAGGGAATGACGGTGTCGGTGCAAGGCAAGTCGATCATCGTCACCGGCGGCGCGTCCGGCATGGGGCGCGCTTGCGCGCTGCTCCTCGCCCGGGAGGGCGCGAAGGTCGCGGTGGTCGATCGCGACGCGGCCGGTGCGGGCAAGGTCTGCGGCGAGATCGCGCAACAGGGCGGCAACGCAATCGACATCGCGTGCGATGTCGCCGATTCGAAGCAGGTGAGCGACCTCGTCGAGCGTACCGTGCGCGCCTTCGGCGCCATCGACGTCCTCATGCATGGAGCCGGCATCTGTCCGCGCAAGCCGATCCTCGAGATGACCGACGCGGAGTGGCGCGAGGTCCTTGCGGTGAACCTCGATGGCACGTTCTTCATCACGCGCGATGTCGGGCGCGTGATGGCGCAGCAACGTTCGGGTACGATGATCCTGATCACGTCGGATCGCGGAGTGCACGGCAGCATCGACTACGCGCATTACGCAGCGAGC
>DATKLH010000103.1:0-5847 GCA_035542515.1 Casimicrobiaceae bacterium | reverse complement strand
CGTGTCGATCGGACCCAGGCATGGGTTGGGCCGGTGAGCGGCATCGCCATTGGATCGATCGTAGGCGTTCGCACCCTTGCCGAAGTCCTCGTCGACACCCGAGCGCGCGAAGCGATTGTGTCGCTCGATCGTTTCGCGCAGGCCGGCGGAGTCGATCGCGAGCCTGCCGGCGAGCTCCTCGATGGAGTGTGCACACCAGAGGTATTTCGACTCCAGGAACCGCCGCAGCCGATGCGTGCGCGGTCGCACCATGCCGAGCCCGTAGCGCCACAGGAAGCGCCGATCGCAAACCAGATGCGTGGGAATCGACGGACATCCGCTGCGATGCGCCCGGTACATCGCGCGCACGAATTCGTGGTAAGACACCGCCTCGTCAACAAACCGTCGTCCGCGCGCGTCGACCGCGACGAGCCCCGGTTTCGCGCGATCGAGGACGATGTGCGGAAATACGGCCGTCGAGCCGTCGGTGCGTGACATCGTCGAGCTCGGAAACCACAGCGCGTTGTCTTCGCTACCCTGGAACGCCGCGCCTGCACGTTCAGCAAGTGACAAGGTTTCGCCGATGCATGCCTCGTATGCCGCGGTGAACGGCGCGGTTGGCGCCGGGAGCAAGCGGCTGCGCAAGCTTGCGTCGGCCGGAAAACCACCACCTGCAAGCACAACGCCACGCAACGCACGAATCGCGATCGGATCTCCGTCATGCTCGAGCGACACGCCAACGACGCGTCGTGATCGCACGACCAGGTCGCGGGCGATGGCGCCGAAGCGGATCGGCACATCCTGCGCAAGGACGCTGTGGAACAGTCGTGCGACCAGCGCGTTGCCGAGCACGAGTCGTGTGCCACGCGAGTAACGAACGCGGTCGATCGCATAGCGAGCCAGCAACCTCGTCGCAAGTGTCAGTGCGGAAGGAGAGGGCCAGGCCAGCAGACGCGACACTTCGGCGCGGGTGACCATCAGCTTGCCGAGGAGCATCAGCTCCGGCAGCGGCGGGGCGATGCGCTCGAACTGGCGACCGAGCCGGCGTCCATCGAACGGCAGCGGCCGCAGCACCCGTCCGCCGTGCGATGCGCCCGGAAGCTCCATGCGGTAGTCGAGCTCGGCGGGTGCGAGCTCGAAGCGCACCTCGCTGTGTCGGTCGAGGTATTCGACCATTCGTGGCGCGGCTTCGACATACGCCTCACGCAGCTCGCGCGGAGAACGATCGCCGACCAATGCGTCGAGATAGCGATGCGCTTCCTCCGCGTCGTCATGCTGTCGGTACGAGCGCGCCTGCGGACTGTCGGGCAGCCACAGTGCGCCGCCGGAACGCGCCGTGGTTCCACCCACGAAACCTGTCTTCTCGACGAGCAGCACGCGCAGCCGATGATGTGCACCGACCAGCGCGGCGGTCAGTCCGCCTGCGCCTGCGCCGACAACCACGAGGTCATACTCCTCGTGCCAGTCCGGTGTGACATCGATCTCGCGCTGTTGCTCATCGGAAGGAGTCGGTTGCTGCATACCGTGCGCGGTGGGGACCGCTACGAAAATCGTACCGTGGTCGTTGGGTGGCGTTGCATGCTTGGTTGCGCTTGCTTCGCGCGGGCGATCTTCACGTCAGCGCGTGCCGCGTTAGCCGCATACGGGTGATCGCCCGCGCAGCGCTCGGTACGACATCGCCTGTTGCAGACCGGTCAGCAATCGCTGCGCGAGGGCGAGGATCCACGCATCCAAGGATTCGTCGCTCACCGCCTGGTTGCACGAGGCAGGTGGTGAGTGTTACGGCGACGCTTGCGCACGCGACGCGAGCGGGCCGTTCCACGTCCACCAGCGGCGTTCGGCGACCCAGCCTTCGACGTCCCGGCGAAACGCGGCGAAGTGAACCGATGCGCGATGCGCTTCCAGCGCCGCAGCGTCGCGATAGACCTCGAACAGCAGGAACGTGCCGGGTCGCTCGACTTCCTGGTAGACATCGAAGCGCAGGCATCCGGGCTCCGCGCGTGAAGTTGCGGCGTGCATCAGCAATCGATTGCGGAACGATTCGATGTTCGCCTCGAAGACGTCGAGGTGAGCGGTGTGGATGATCGCGGCGTTTCCACGATCACCGCCCGCGGGCGCAGCCTCAGGTGCCATCCCGGCTCTTGTCGCCGTTGGCGTGGCCGCTCGCGCTGCCTGGAAACAGACGCTCGAGGGTGTGATTCAGGCCCACGAGCTGCTGCGGCGAGAAGTAGCGGTGCCGCAGCGATACCAGGAACGGGCCGAACGCGGCATCGATCTGCGGACCGAACTTCTCGAAGATCTCGGCGAGGTACATGTCGTGCCGGATGAGCGATTCGGCCATCGTGACGATCGACTCGTTGCGCGTGTACGCCGCGTGCACATCGCCCTGCATCTTCGCGGTGAGCGCGGTGTTGAAGTCGGTGGTGATCGTGAACAGGTTGTCGGCGCTGCCGACCCGCACGCCGTTGCCTTCGTGAAGATAGACGCGGACGTGCTCGCCGAAGCGAAAGCGCGCGGCATCGTCACCGAACAGGATGATCAGGATCGACACGCCGCGCGCCGCCGCCGCGCGAAGCTCCGGGTAGTGCTCGTCGACGAGCGATTGGTGGGCCTTGATCCAGATGTGCTTGCGCGCCGTCGCGATCATCTCCGAGATCTTGGCGTTGACCTTCTTTTCGCCGTCGATCTCCCAGACGAAGTCGCGTGACTCGTCCATCTTGATCTGCGCCAGCCGCGAAGCGAGTTGCGCGCAATGCAGGCTGGTGTCGTCGGCGATGCGATTGAGCAGGACGCGCGGGTCCACGGGGACGTAACGAACCGGCGCCTGGCTGATCGGTTGCACGGCGCCTTTCTTGGTGCAGCTTTCCAGCGCCCCGTAGGTGTTCGAGCGCGGCAGCCCGGAGAGCTTGCTGACCTCGTAGGCTGTGGCGGGGCTGCATTGCAACAGGGTGAGATAGGTGCGCGCCTCGTAGTCGGAAAAGCCGAGCGCCTGCAATTCGCTGGCGAGATCGGTGCGCGATGCACCCGCCTGAACCACAGGCTTGCCAGCGCGACCGGCCAAGCCGGCCTCGCGCGAAGTCTTGCGGCGAACCGCACGGCTCGCAGGGGCTTTCTTCGCAGCGATCGGCGGACGGGTTCTCGAGTGCACGGCCATGGTGGAGTTTGCCGACGTTACCAGGCGAGCCTGCTCAGCGCGCGGATGCTTTCGGGTATCTCGGTATCGGGGTCCAGCGACACGATCTCTGCAACCAGCGGGCCCGCGAACGACATTTCACGCAGCTTCGCGGCGATGGGCTCGAACGGCACGACACCGCGGCCCACCGGCGCGTGCTCCCACTTTTCGAGCGTCGTGTCGGAAAGATGCACGAGGCGGAGCCTGGATGCAACCCGCGCGATGCCGGCGAGCGGATCTTCGCGCACGTAAACCGCGTTGGCCACGTCATAGACGATGCCGACGCGATCGGCCGGAAAGCCGGCGATCGCCGACATGAGCTCGTCGGCGCGCGGCAGGAAGGCGAACGGAATGTTCTCGAGAAGCAGCTGCACACCCCTGCGCTCGGCGTGGGCGACGATCGTCTCCATCTCGCCGAGAAACCAGCGAAGCATCCACTCCCTGGGTGGCGGCAGTAGCGTTCGCGGCGTTCCCGGCGACATCACAACGCTGGGCGCACCGATGTCGGCGGCCAGGTCCACGACGTCGCACAGATAGACGCGGGCAGCCGCTCGCACGTCGGCGGCTGCGCTCGCCAGGTTGTTGTCGACGCCGCCCGCGTTGAGCGAAACGATGCGTGCCTCGTTTCGCTCGAGCGTTTCTCGAAGCCTGGCGCGAGCCGCCTGGTCGAACTCGCGCGGCCACAGATGCGGCGAGGTCAGTAGCGCTTCGAATACGTGCTGCCGGCGCTTGGCCAGGTGCTCGATGCACGCCTCGATCCCAAAGCGCCAGATGTAGGAAAAGGTGTTGACTGCGAATCGGGGAGCGGCCATGCGAGCGGCGCCGGAACGGCTCGACCGATTGTTCCACAAAGTAGTTGTGCAAGCAACTACGGTTCGGGTAAGGTGTTGGTCTTTGCCGGCACAGGCGACTCGCGATTGGGAGCGCTGTGGAGAAGTCGTCATGCGTGTGATGGTTACCGGCGCCAACGGATTCCTGGGATTCGAAGCGGTCAGGCGGCTGTTGGCGCGCGGCGATGGCGTTATCGCGATGGACACCGCGATAGGGCCGCACCTGCACGCGCTCGCAGGCGCTGACGAGCGGTTGCACGTCATGAGCGCCGACCTCACGGATCTCGCCAATGTCGCGCACGTCTTCAAGGTCCTTCGTCCCGATGCCGTGCTGCACTTCGCCGCGGTGGTCGGTGTGCTCGCCTCGCTCGGCAGTCCGTCGAATATCCTGCGCGTCAACGTGCAGGGCAGCCTCAACCTGTTCGAGGCCATGCGGCTGTTCGGTGTTCGCCGGGTGATCCACCTGAGCTCGGAAGAGGTCTACGGCGACTTCGTCGCCACGCCCGCCAGCGAGGACCATCCCCAGGTCCCGCTGATGCCCTATGGCGTCACCAAGTTGGCGGTGGAGCATTTCGGACGAACCTATCGCGAGCTGCACGGCATCGAGTGCATCAACGTGCGCGCATCGTGGGTCTACGGCGTGCGACTGGACCGGCCGCGTCCGCCGATGAACTACCTCAACGCCGCGCTGCGTGGCGAGGCGGTGAACGCTCCGCGCGGCGCGGAAACGACCATCGACTACACCTACGTCGACGACGTGATCGACGGCGTGCTGCTCGCCCTCGATCACATGCAGCATCGATTCGATGTCTACAACATCGCCAGCGGAACGGCCACAAGCGACCACGATCTCGCGACGTTGATCGAAGAGCTCGTGCCGGGTGCCACGGTGCGCATCGGCCCCGGTCGTCGCGAGTTTGCGCCCGGAATCCGGATTCCGATCAAGGGCGCCCTCGACTGCTCGCGCGCTCGCGCAGAACTGGGTTATCAGCCGAAATTCGACATCCGGCGCGGGCTCGAAACCTATGTCGCCGAGTGGCGCAAGCTGCATGGCAACGGCTCCGCCCGTATTCCCGAACCCGTCCGACAACGCCTATCCCCATGAAGCTCATCACGACTCCCGCATCGCCGTTCGGAAGAAAAGTACGCGTAGCGGCCGAAGAGCTCGGCCTGCACGATCGCATCGAAGTGGTCGTCGACAATCCATGGAACGCGAACTCGTCGGTTCCATCGCTCAATCCGGTTGGCAAGGTTCCGGTGCTGGTCACCGACGAGGGCACGGCCCTCTTCGATTCGTCCGTCATCGTCGAATACCTGGACTCCGCGAGCGGCGCGCCGCGACTGTTTCCCGCATCCGGACCGCTACGCTGGCAGACGCTCACGCGCGCGAGTCTCGCCAATCAGATGCTCGACGCGTTCATCACGGTGCGACACGAAAAGCGTCGGCCCGCGCAGGAGCAGTCGCCCGGATGGATCCAGAGGCAGGAGAAGGTGGTTCGGCGATGCCTCGATGCGCTCGAGCAGCAGGTCCGGGACTTCGGTCGCGACGTTACGATCGTTCATATCACCACTGCGGTCGCGCTCGGTCATTTCGACTTCCGCGTCGATACGATGGACCTGGCGTGGCGCGAGTCGAACCCGAACCTGCGGCGCTGGTACGAGGCATTCGCCGCGCGAGGCTCGATGCTGAACACCCTGCCGCACGAATGACGTTGGCCATCGGCTGTGGGCGCGACGGACGACATGTTCGATGCCGAATGCGTGGTCGTCGGCGCGGGGATCATCGGGCTCGCGGTGGCGCGCCGGCTCGCCTGCGCAGGCCGCGAAGTGATCGTCCTCGAGCGCGCCGGCCAGGTTGGCACGCAC